>DASZBJ010000012.1 GCA_035944115.1 Candidatus Babeliales bacterium | reverse complement strand
AATCAGCAAATAGCGCCTTTGTTTGAGCGAGTTGCTGAATTTCGAATGCAATCTAATGCTGCGGAAGTTATGTTTGAAATATTGGCTGAAGTTGAACGATTATATGAGCAAGGTCTGCAAGAAATCAGGCGGCAAAATCTTTTAGCACCAGGCCTTGGTGGCATGGGTGGCTTTTAAACAGTCCGTTGTCATTATGAACGTAGTGTCTTAATCCAGAAGTTATGGGCCCAGTATGGGCGCGACGTAATAAAAAGGAGATTGTATGAAGGTATTAAAAATCTTATTATCGGTAGCAGTGATGAGTGCGGCGTGTGTTCCGCATGTTCTATATCCAGCACATCCCCAAGAGGTGCTAGAAGAAGATGCAGCTGCACGTGCAGAGGTGGCAAGGCAGCTAAAGTTGCGAGAGTTTCAGCAAGCAGAAGCAGATAGATTAAAAAGAGAAGGTGGTGCGCGGGCAGTAGCAGCGGCACAGCGGGTAGCAGCGCAAGAAGTGCAAGGCCTTGATGATGCAGATGATGAAGGGTTGCAGCAGGTGCTGGCAGAATCACTCGAGCCCAAAAGATTAGTTAGATCACCAGAAGAAGAAAAAGAAGAAGGTGAAAAAAAAGTCCATTCGAAAGCATGGCGACAGCATAGAGAAGATTTTGAGGGCTGGGAGAGCGAAGATGCAGCAGCACGAGCGCGGCGTCGAGGCCTGATAGAATATGATGATGAAGGTATGTTGAGATTGGTTGGTGGGGTTCCGACTACAGTGGCAACTCAGTATATGGGTCCCTTTCTTTCAAATAAAGAACCAAGTTTTCTTGATAAAGACGCGGGGATATTATCAACAACGATTGAGGGAAGTAAGTATATCAGCCATGTAGCAGTAAGTAGTGACGGTAAAACTATTGCTGGTCTTACTCGGTATGGAAAGGTATCCATTTGGGATGCAGTGACTGAAAAATTAATACGCACATTTGATAGTGGCATAAGGGAAGATCTTGAAGCTATTAGTGGCGATGGCCGGAGAATTGTTGCCGGCACTGCGACTCAGATGATTATTTGGGATGCTCTTACCAGGACTTCAAAAAAGATTAAAAATTACAGAGCTTGTGTTCATCGAGCGCTTTCAGCAGATGGTAAAGCTGTTGCTACGGTATTAGATGCTGATCATGGCGTTGTTGTTTGGAATGCCGATACTGGAGAACCTCAAGCTACCTTTGATATTGGTCAAAATAGAAATGTAGATAGTATAGCGATGAGTGCTGATGGTACGTTAATCGTTAGTGCAAAATATAAAAAACTGTATATTGCCGATGCTCATGGGAACAAGCCGCTTGATTTTATCACTGTTGACTCCCACGGCACCAAGATTGCTATTGCACCAGACGGGAGTTTTATTGTTACAACAACACAGGACGGAAGTTTACATGTTTGGAATCTTATAACTGAAGAACTTACCCATACATTGAAAGATCCTAGAGAGAGTGCGTCAGCAGCAGATGACATTGCCATTAGCGGCGACAGTAGTTTTATTGCTGCCGCATACGCAGATGGTATACGCATTTGGCGATTACAATCACGTCTGATCCTAACATATGGACGTAGGGCATATGTTCTTAATGAAGCCACAAGTTTACGTAATCAAGCAAAAATGGTATGCAAGTTTCCAACAAATAGATTGCAAGTGATTAATAAAGGTGTTGCACTTTTAAAACGTGCAGATGTATCACGACCAGATTTTGAAGCATATCTTGGAAAAATTAAAGATCGTATAAATAAAGCATTTACGCAAGGAATGCAAGAGGCTGTTGACTATCTACTCTCAATACAGGCACGAGCAAATAAAACGAAAAATTTTCCCGACAAGCTTAGAAAAGAGATTAATCAACGAGTCAACACATTTTTGCAACAAGATCAATCGCAAGATAATTTTACTTCTATAGTGAATGATGCTGTGCGAGATGTTGATCAATTATTTCAAAAGGGGGAGGCAGGGAACAAACTTCCTGATGTGGAGTGTGTCGCGTCGTAGTCCTGGAAAGCGTAGATGTAAGGCGAATCTCATTCTAAGGTATTTAAAATTGCAACTTCGCTAAAATATGTTTTGGTATCACCAATAATCTGATATTCATCAGGGCCTTTGCCAAGCAGTACAAAAATAGATCCTTGTCCTGAAAGTTCATAGGCGTGTTCAATAGCAGCGCGCCTATCGAGTATTTGACGCACGTTAGCCCGGTTATGTTCAGGGATCCCTGCCATGATATCTGCGATAATATCTGCAGGATTTTCTGTACGAGGATTGTCGGATGTTAAAATAATAACGTCAGCATACTCTGCTGCAATTGCTCCCATGATTGGTCTACGCGCCGCATCTCGTTGGCCGCCACAACCAAAAACAAGAATTAAATGATTTGTCAGTGGGCGTAATGTGGAAAAGAGTGCAGTGTAAGAAGAGGGGTTGTGCGCATAGTCGATGATACAGGTAGCGCCATTGTTTAAAAAATATCGTTCCAGTCGCCCGGGGATCGATTCGAATGTTTCGAGCGCACGGGCAATTTTTCGTGAGTTAACGCCAAGTTGTAAAGCACATCCGGCAGCAGCAAGAATATTTAAAAGATTGTAGTTTCCGATTAATGTTGGACAAGTGATTGGTAAAGAATTTTTACCCCATTTGATTGCTGCAGTAATAAACGCGCGTGATGCATCAGAAAGTTCTGCAGTAAATTTCGCAGCTGTTTCTAGTCCAAATGTTTGTGCTGTTGGGTGTTGTGCAAGTAATTTTTTTCCCCAGGTATCATCGCTGTTGATGAGCATGGTACCATGCAGTTTTAACTGATCAAATAGTGCGCATTTTGCAGCAAAATAATCTTCCATAGATGGGTAAAACTCACCATGTTCTTGTGAGAGATTAGTAAAAATTGCGGCATCAAATTGAATGCCGTGGGTGCGATATAAACTGGTTGCTTGTGCTGCGACTTCCATCACAACGTATTCGACTTCTTCTTCTACGCAAACTTTCAGAAATTGATGCAAATAATCAGGTTGTGGTGTGGTCAGCTGAGCAGGCAATATACCGCCATCAATCTCATTCTGCACAGTGCTGAGCATTGCTGTTTTATATCCAGCAGTTTGTAAAATATGGTATAACAAGAACGTTGTGGTGGTTTTCCCTTTCGTTCCGGTTATACCAATTATTTTTAATTTTTCTGCTGGGTATTCTGCAGCTTCAGCGCTTAACTGCGCAAGTGCTTTGCGTGTATCATCAACATACTCAAGAGCAATCTGTTTTTGATTTAGTAGCGCACGGAGTGTATCAGGGATTATTACACTTTTTTGTACCACTATTTTGGTTGCGCCCTTTTCTATTGCTAAAGGAACGAATGCAAGACCATTGTGGTTTGCTCCGGCAATAGCAACAAACGTGGAACCAGCATCGACATAATCAGTGTGACACGTAACAGGATAGTGTGTAGGAAGATGCGCTATTGAATGATGCTTACACATTAGTTATGTTTCTCGGCTCTAAATTTGGATACTTCTCTGGCAACCACAGGAACAAGGCATAGTATTCCATACAGGTTAATAAATAGCACAGCACCATTAAATATTTCTACCAGACTGAAGATCGTTTTTACGCTTGCTAACGTACCCGCAAAGGCAACGAGGCAATATACAATGTTAATAAACAGTGAAAAGCGGCCGCCGGTTAAAAAGGCCCATGTTTCTTTGACGATATACGCAAAGGAAACAATAACACCAATTCCAAACGCAATCGATAAGAACGTTACAATCAAGCCGCCGAGTGATCCAAATGTTGTTTGGTAGGTTGCAATAGTGAGTTGTGAACTCGTAAGTCCGGTTGTCCACGTGCCACTGACAATAATACAGAGACCAATTATAACACAGACGATTGTGGTGATAAATGCGTTAAGCATAGAAAGGATACTGTCTTGCATTGGGGTTTTGCTTTTAGTGAATCCAAAAA
The DNA here is from genome assembly GCA_035944115.1 of Candidatus Babeliales bacterium. Classification (NCBI taxonomy): domain Bacteria; class Candidatus Babeliae; order Candidatus Babeliales; species Candidatus Babeliales bacterium. The sequence continues at coordinate 194,221 of DASZBJ010000012.1, read as the reverse complement.
AAATTGCCGCTGATCCAAGACCCGATTCTGTAGCAAAGATTGACGTTGCGGTACCAAAACGCATTGCTTGTTGCACGCTAAACCCTAACACTGCACCAACGGCAGCTGTTTCATGAAAGGCGCTATGCCATATGAGTTGCAGTGCCGATCCAATTTGATTCCAGTGATATGCTAAGATTGTTAAACTTGTGCTGAAAAAAATGATTACTTTTAAGGGAACAATTTTTTCAGATGCTGCTGATATACGTTGTGCGCCGCCAGTAACAATGTAAAAAATAAGCACAGAAGAAACTATTGCAGTAATCCAAGTAGGAATATCCCACGTGGTGTTTAAACTCAGTCCAATGGTATTTACTTGCATTGCATTACCAACAATCAAGCTCATTACAAGCATCACTGCTGCGTAAATAGTTGGCAGCACTGATCCACCAGGAACGTATTGCAGGTAAAGCATAGGGCCGCCAAGTCCCGAGCTGGTGGTGCTTTGTTTGCCATAGTAAATACTTAAGTATACTTCGGCAAATCGTACTGACATTAATAAAACACCAATAGCTGCAACCCAAAATACGGCACCTGGACCTCCGGTGGCAATTGCAGCTGCCATACCAGCAAGACTACCATTACCGATGTTGGCGCTCATGGTGTTAATAAATGCTTGTAGAGGGGTTACATCTGCGCCGGCCTGTAGTTTTTCGGCAGGCCTTAAAATAGATCTCCACATTGAACAGAAATAACGAATTTGAATGAAATTAAAAGCAATTGTACAAACCAACCCAACAATAAGACAGGTGATGATGAGAGGCCAACCTAAGAAATATATTCCCAGAAACTCCATTATCTCGTGCATGTTCATAAGAAATCCTTTTATTGATCGGTTATTATTGCATTGATTATGTTCCGTTGATGTGCTATTTATGTATTTTTATTATACTGGCTTTGGTAATTATGTACACTCTGTCTGGATGGTATTAAAAAGGTATGAAAAATTTAGCTCTTGATATTGGTGATGTATGGACGGGAACGGCTATTTCTGATGCGCTTGGTATGTTTGCACGACCATATCAAACAGTAGAAACAAAAGATTTAGTGTTATTTTTAACAACGGTTTTACAGAAAGAGCCGATTAAGGCAGTTGTGGTGGGGCATCCAACAACAATGCGTGGTACAAAAACTGCCCAGACAATAAAAGTAGAAGAAAAAAAACAGGAACTCGAATCTCTCTTTGCACAAGTTGAATGGCTTTTTTGGGATGAAAGCTACACGAGTCAGTTGGCAGAAGAGTTAAAGCCAGCTCGTTCAAAAGAAGAAAAAAGACAGAGTCATTCAATTGCAGCTGCGTACATTCTTTCCTCGTATCTGGATCATTTGCAATTTTTAAAAAACGGTTCTGATGACAATCTTGACAATGAGGGAGAAGATACATTAGCTTAACAGAAAAGGTTGCGGTAAATATCTTTTATCAATATAAAAGGCGCGTTCGGATATCACTGTACATATCAAACGACCAATCTCTTTCGAACGACACCTGATATCTAAAAAAGGAGCAGGTGCAATGAAGTGTAAAAAGTGTGGAGGACTGATGGTTCTACAATCATTTTTTGATCATTTTTTAAACTTTGATGGGTGGAAATGTTTAAATTGTGGTAAAATCATATTGAAGAAGGAAAAGAGCATAGAGTTTGATGCGTTTAGTGTATTTTATCAACAATCTAAATGTAAGAATCGCAGTTAAAAATTCATGACATATTTTTTAGCAATTACCCACACCTATGAAGCAGTTGATATAGCGCTTTGTAAAGAGTATGCAGTTATTTCCGTTGCAACTATTTCTAAGTTTGACGCTAGTAGAGATTTGATACCGCAGATTGATGTATTATTACGAGAGGCATCATTACAGTTATCGGATCTTTCTTTTATTACAGCAAACGAGGGACCTGGTCCATTTAGTACGTTGCGTACGGTTATCACAACGGTGAATGGCATTGGCTTTGCAACAAAGATTCCCTTGATCGGTGTCTCTGGGTTGGATGCGTTTTTAGAGGAACATGCGGATAGCGAATACGAACAAAGTACGGTTGTGTTGCTTAATGCATTCAGTTTTGACGTGTACTATGCGGTGCAGGAAGATGTTGGTTGTATGAATATCGATCGCTTGCTTGCTGTCCTGCACATGAAGCTGTACGGTTATCACATACGTTTTTTAGGACAAGGCGCAGTGCTCTATAAGGATAAAATTCAGCAGATTTTTGGAGAGAGCGCTTATTTTCCTGATGAGATGCCGCTTGCTGTTTCAGTACAGCAAATTGCCAAATCAGGGTTGCAGATCTGGCAGCAGCATGGAGAGGGCCTCTATCAACTTGTTCCGTTGTATTTAAAGCAATTTATGCCGGTTGTGTGACCTCACGTTTTTTACACATTTTCACTCGCGCCGTATTTTATTAAAAGTAGTTCTATTTGAGCTGCCTCATTTTTTATATTTGGCGCAAATTTTGGATCATTTTGCATACGGATGGCTAATTGCAAGGGGGTTCCTATATTTGGATCTATAAATTTGTTTATATACTTTTTACGATTGATTTTGCGTGTATCGGCCGCTTTGATGAGCAGAGAGATTATTCTTGGGTTGAGGCGTTCAACTGCGAGTAGTAATAATGTTTTTCCTTGTTGTGTTTGTTCGATGTTCGCATTGCGGTCTATCAAAATCTGTAGCACTGATGACTTACCGTTAAAATCAACGGCATACCATAATAGTTCACTCGCTTGTTCGGGCGTTATTAATGTTTTAAGAACAGTGAGTTCTTTTGTACCATTCTGTGCAACTGCATATCGCAAAGCTTGATTAACGATCTGTTTTTTCTTATTCCCTGCCCATGCAAGAAATGGGGGGATAATTTGTGGGTAACTACTTTGTGCTGCTATAAATAATGGTGGAGCCCCTGGGATCAATTTTTTTGTTTCGAGTAGTACAAAAAGTTGTTTTTGTGCAGTTGGGTTATTCATATAATGAGTTGCAACGCCGAATATTACTTGAATGATTAAATTGCGAGGGAAATCGGTTGCAATAATTTTTTCTACAATGGCGGATGCGCGTTGTATGGGAATATTCACTAAAGTATCGACAATGTTATCTTCACTTTGTGCGCTTAGTAAAGGGGTCAGGAAGTTTACTACTTCATCATCAGAAAGTGTTGCAATGGGATTCACCGATTCTGGTAACAGATCAGAAGGTATTGATGGTGTAGCGAGGATAGTCGTTGATGGTGAGGGGGTATTTTGTGGTAGTGTAGTTGTTTGTACAGATTTCTGTGTAGCAGCTGATGGCGTGGTGGATGATGCATTGGTAAGGTATGGCGTGCTAAGTAATAAAAACAGAAACATAACAAGTAGTTGTTTCATGGGGAATTCACTCCTTTTTATGATACGAGCATATTGTTGCATGCAGGATACTATAAAAAAAATAATGAAATCTATACTATCGATCGAACAATGCCAAGAGCTACCGTCAGAGCTTGTTGTGAGCGCAAAACAGTTGGGGTGAGTCGGTAGAATTGGAAGCTGCTATTTTGCAGCATTACTGTTTCTGTTTCTGTAAAATCACCTTCAGGACCGAAGGTAATTGTGATGGGGTTTGATCTATTAAGGTTGGTAAATATCGATGTAATAGATTGTCCATTGGGGTGAAAGCAGAGCGTGTTTGTGTGCGCAGGCAGTTGTTCAATTGCTTGTGATAAAGGAATTGGCGATAAAATAGTTGGTATGATAAATTGTTTTGATTGTTCTGCGGCTGATACGGCAATTGCTTGTAGTCGCTGAGCCATGGTGGCATCATACCGTATTGCATGCGTTTTGGTGGTGAGCACTAGTTGAATGGTAGTTGCGCCAAGTTCAACACAAGTATAGAGTGCGTCTTGCAATGCGTCTCGTTTTAAAACCGGTAATAGTATTAAGATTTCGGGTGATAACGGGACATTTCGTTCCTGTTGTCTAACAATGCCTGCAATTGATTTTTTATTAGGTTGTTTGTGCAGTTCAAGTACAATGTGATGCGTGCAATCAAAAAGCGTAATGGCGTCACCTGCTTCCATACGTAAGATAGTATAGATTCTATGTGCAAGGGTAGGGTCTTCTAATTGTATAGTTTGTCCTATTATCTTACGCGATAGGATAGAAGATAGCGAAGCATGATAGCATGCAAATTGGTGAGCAGAATCAATATTCATAGATTTGATCTTTTGTGATTATGTTGCTACGAGCGGGATATTTTTCTAGCAAGCATTGTGATTTGTGCAGCGATTTGTTGTTTGATCGTTTTGCATGTTGTTACAAAGCTATTTTTGAATCGCATAACACACGCAAATAGTGGATATCCTTTGGATAAAAAACAGATAAGCTTTGAAGGTGGTTGCGGTTCGAAATTTCCATTTTTAAGGACTGTATCAAGATCTTCGATATCTGCATCAAATCCTAATTCTGAAAATGAGTTTTGATTAAAAAGTTCTTCTTCAATAGGAAATTGTCCATGATCTTTTTCTATTGCTGTTGTATTGATATGCTCAACGAGTTCTACCTCACCCAAGTTAATAAAAAATCCTAATCCTTCAGGATCTTCGGGGTGAGTTTTTTTGTATAGCTCAAGATCTTGTTCGATAGCTTGTATGATTTTTTCCTCGTCTAACTCGGCTAGGTCAAAAGACATATCCTTATCTAATGATGCAAGTATTAATTGTTCTATGTGGGGATATTTGATTTCTTCTGAAGAATTGATTGGTTGGTTGTCAGATGCAATATTGTCAGCACTATGAATATGCATCGATAGTAAGCAGAGTAGAGCAAAAGCGGCTTTACGAATCATTTGGTATCCTTTTAGTTGCTATATAAGCAGGGATTTTTTACAGTAACTGCTTATATAATGGTATACCATGCGTACTAGAAAGACAAATTCGCACAGGTAATATCAGTCATTGCTGCGTACCATAGGTAGGCGGAACTTCCATCATTACCCGTGCGGTTTTTTTCTTAATGAGATCTTTCTTTATTTATCAGCTAGACCGCTTTTCTGTACATGCTCCTGTTCACCTTTTTCAAACTCATTTTTAATTTGTTGAGTGATTTGGTTCACACGTGTTTGGAAATTTCTATCCATAGGATTTAACTTTTTAAGTTTTTCTTCAATGAGATATTCCATTGCCTTTCTGCGTTCTCGGGGGAAGTGAGACATAGTGTATGCTTGGGTAAGCAGATTCATTGCATCAGCAATTGGTTTGATAACGATTTCTCGTTGTGCGTGTTGCATAATGCGTGGCAGAGGCTTTACTCTCCAGATACGCGCAATGTTGTTGACTGAGTTGGTAACAATGAATTGACTATTTGAGCTAATGGCTATTGAGCTTACTCTACCTACATGGCCGGTAAGTGTGTGAACGCACTCCCCGGTGTGGAGATTCCAAATTAGTGCTATACTGTCACGAGATCCAGTAACAATGAACAGGTTGTTGGAACTCATTGAGATACGATCGATCAGCTCTGTGTGGCCGGTCAAACCATGAAGCAGTTGTCCGGTTATCGCATTCCAAATGCGTCCAGTGCCATCACCAGATCCAGTAACAATAAATTGGTTGTCAGGGCTAACGGCGACAGAGAAGATCCTGTTTTGTGTAGGGGCAGCAAGAGTACCAAGGAGTTGTCCCGTATGGGGATTCCAAATTTCTGCAATATCACCAGATCCAGTAACAATGAATTGATTGTTAGAACTAAGGGCGAAACAGCCTATGTTTTGCTTTTTGTTACCGATAGTTTGCGAGAGTTCACCTGTTGAAGCATCCCAGATTTTTAGAGATCCGTCTAACGATCCGCTAACGATGAACTGATTATTAGAACTGATTGCTATCGACATTACCGCATCTGTATGGCCTTGCAAGACATGCAAGAGCGCGCCTGTATTTGCATTCCAGATTCGTGCCGTGGTATCGACGGATCCAGTAACAATAAATTGACGATCAGGGCTGATTGCTACAGTCATTACGTTACTTGTATGACCTTCAAGAACATGAAGAAGTGCTCCGGTTTTTGCATCCCAGATGCGAGCAGTGGCATCGTGAGATCCAGTAACAATAAACTGGCTATTAGAGCTAATGGCTATTGACGCTATAAACTCGCTATGACCGTGGAGCGTACGGATCCGTTCTCCGACTCTTGCATTCCAGATGCGGGCAGTGCCATCCTGAGATCCGGTAACAATAAATTGGTTATTAGGACTAATGGCCGTGCGTTGCGTTAATTCTCCAGAATCGAGTGCTAGTGATTGAATTTTTGCCTGAGGATCAGCAAATGTCTGTGGCGCGAATTGTTCTAAATGTTTGCCAACTGCAGTAGGAAGCCGCCCGAGCAAATCAACTATTTGCTCATCGCTGTATGAGAAGTTTTTTCTCTCTTCTTGTTCTTTTTCATCTTCTTGTGCTCGACCGGCAGGTGGCGTTGTCTGGGCCGCAGCTTCTTGCGGAGCACGTCTCCCCGCACGCTTTGCTCGATCAGCTTCTTCTTGCGCTGCACGATCAGCAGCGGCACGTTCTTTACGCAAGCGGATTTCTTCTTCTCTGCGGAACTGTGCAAGCACTTCTTCACGTTCACGGTGGGCTCGCACGGCAGCAGGATCATTCAGATCGACGAGTGATCGTTCCGCAGCTTGGTGTGTATATTTTTGTTCTTCTTCATCTCCCGGTGCAGCTGCAGGGTGCATCATGCACGAGGTCATAAGAAGACCAAGAATGAGGGATTTGATTATCGCTTTCATTTTTTTCCTTTTTTTATTTCTTTGTACTATCGAATCCACGATTCTATTTGAAGATTATTATATAAAAACCAAAACCTTAAAATCAATATCTGATGTTTTATTGGTGTTGCTGCCTCGTCATTTATCAAGTTATTCCGAAATGACTTAGCATGATCATTTTGAAAAAATAGAGCTTATGATAGTGTGGCGAGTAAATCTTTACGAGTAGGTCATTATAATGAAGGAGATGTGTATGAAGCGGTCGATTCCCACGGCGTTGGTTATTTTAGATGGTTTTGGGTATAGCGACAAGAAAGATCATAATGCGATACATCATGCGAAAACACCGAATCTTGATGCATGGTTTTCTGAGTATCCTCATACCCTGCTTAACGCTGCAGGAGCTGCGGTTGGACTTCCTAATGGATACATGAGCAATTCAGAGGTGGGACACATAACAATTGGAACGGGACGAGTATTGGTGCAGCCAGTTACCATGATTCATAATGCGATTACTAATAAGTCATTTTTCAGCAATAAAACATTGCTTGCGAATGTAAAGAAAATCCATGATTGCGGAGGTTCGTTGCACATTATGGGGTTGCTATCCGACGCAGGAGTGCACAGTGATTTGGAGTTGTTATATGCCATTCTTGGTGTTGCATATCAGCAAAAAATAGCACGAGTATTTATTCATGCCTTTCTGGATGGACGAGATGCTCCCCCTAAATCCGCAGTTCAGTATCTTGAGCAACTGGACCAGGCATTAATGACCTTTGAGTATGGATCTATTGCATCTCTGCATGGAAGATTTTATGCCATGGATCGCAATAACAATTGGGACAGGACCGAAAAAAGTTATCGCGTTCTGGTTGATGGGCAACCGTCGGTAGCTCAATCATGGGATGAGGTAATCCAAGACAGATACGATAATGGAGTTACTGATGAATTTATCGAGCCAGTGCAACTTGATCCCACAAGTACCGTGCAAGATGGCGATGGTATAATTTTTATCAATTTCAGAGAGGATCGCGCTCGCCAGTTGACCGCAGCTTTTGTTGATCCGGAGTTTAAAAAATTCAAGACCAAAGGAATTACCCTTTCCTGTTTTATTACGCCGATTCAATACGATCCCACGTTAAAAACTACGGTCTTATTTGAGCAGCAAGCGCCGCGTAACACATTAAAAGATGTACTAGCGGCGCATCATAAAACTATTTTTTCTATAGCTGAGACAGAAAAGTATGCGCATGTGACCTATTTTTTCACCGGCAAAAAAGAGTATGGCATTTCGGGTGAGACAGTGAAAATGATTCCGTCGTTAATTGTGGATAGTTATGCACAGCATCCTTGCATGTCAGCTGTGGAAATAACAAAAGCAGTGTGTGATTCGTTGGAAGATAATCCTTGTGACTTTTACCTTATTAACTATGCAAATACTGACATGGTAGGGCATTCTGGAGATTTTGATGCAACAGTGCAAGCGGTTGAATGTTTAGATGAGCAATTAGAACAATTATTTGCGCTCATTGTGGAAAAGATGGATGGAGTATTATATATCACTGCCGATCATGGGAAAGCTGAAGAAATGGCAAGTGGAGCGGGCAATGTACCCAGAACAGCACATACGAATAATCCTGTTCCATTTATTATGATGAGCAGAGAGCGTAGTAAAGCGGTAGATCTGCAATCTTTAAAAGGACTTGCAGATATTGCACCATTTATTTTAAAAAATATGGGCATTGCTGTTCCTCGTGAGATGTCTGGGGAGAAGGTATAAGGGTAGGAATTGTCGGATAAGTTCTTTATAGACAGGTTAGATCGAGCTTACGTTATATTAAAAGATTTTCAAAGATTACAAAAAGGAAGGAGCAAGTATGACATCCATGCGGCTATTATATGCGCAATATAACTTAAGATATACAGTCTTTGCACATTGCTAATTTGGGGGTAATAGATGCTCAGAATCTTAAGATATATTGATTGTAATGATCCATAAATAAGACCAAGCCATAGATATATTAAAAAAATATGTTCACAGCTTTTTTGATCAGTTTGTGCATACTCAAATCCTAAACCATATATTAAAACGGTAAGGGTCACAATATTAAAAACTAAAAAAGCTATTAGGGGGCCAGATAATGCAACAAGCAGTGTGGTGCCAAATGATGCGCGTGTGTAGAATCGCATGAGTATAAACATATTGATCATCGCGATCGGTATTGCATATATTCCCCAGGTAATCCCCCAAAGCCATTCTGATAAGAAGAAGCTACCTATTTCTATCAATGTATTCATGTTCATTTATCCTTTAAAATTACCTTTAAACGCAAATGATTCAATGCTATTTCTGTTGGATGGAGTTTCTTGTTTGCGCATTTCTTCTGAAAGTGTTGCTGTGTCACCAGGCGCTCCGATCGCACACATTGCATGTACTTGAAAGGAGTCTGGTAGTTGTGCAAGTGCAGCAGCTTTTGTGTAATTAAATCCTTCCATGCCATGTGCAACAAGTCCCATGCTTGATGCTTGTAGCGCCATATTTTGCCATGCAGCGCCAGTGTCAAATGCATGAGTACGCGATGGTTTTTTGTTATACGCAAAAAGGGTATCAGAAGCTATTATTATAAGCACTGCTGCGTGCTGCGCCCATTCTTTATTGAAAGGGACTAATAAATCTAAAAAATCATTCCATTCTGGGTCTGTACGTTGTGCATATATAAATTTCCATGGCTGATTATTGTATGATGATGGTGCCCATCGAGCAGCTTCAAATAATGAAAATAGTTGTTCTTGCGAAATCATTGTCCCTGACATTGCGCGTGGTGACCATCGATTAAGAATGAGCTCATTAATTGGATATTGTGTAGTACGATTGGTATGTGCTATTTTTGCTTTCATTATTTTTCCTTATTTTTTTCTAGTACGTACCGTTATTTTGGAAAATAATCAATAACCCGTATTTCATCAGACACGCAATGAAATTACTCAGCATGAGCATCCCAATTGTGGCGATTGCGGGCGTAATGTAGTAGCCCTGTACTATGAGGTATTGTAATACAATGGATGCACAATAGAACATAGAAATCATTTCAGGGGACTCGTGTGTTATGAATGGGCACATGTGCAGTGTCTGCCAGTCGGGTGGGATTAGATTAAATGTATGTTTTACGAAATTTTGAATTCGACAAAAATGGCTTACATATATTGATTGGAGAAAGAAAATTATCATTGTGCTTAAGATGCTGAACCACAAAAAGTGTCCAAAAAAAGATCGTTTGCGGGTGAGGTTCGTTATTTTAGAAAATATAATGCTGCATATGCTTGCATTTACTATTATGTACACCAGCGATGTGATTGTAATAATTAATCCAACATACATATGATCGCCTTTTTATACTTTAATTAGCCTTTTGCAAATCCGCGCGCACCACCAAGTGAAGGAAGAAGGTATTTAACATCATCATCACCAAATCTAATACCAGCTCCAAAGAACGCATTAGCATTATTTTTACTAACAAAGTCGTCAGCACCAAATACCACATACAGATTTTTGAGGATGTACATCTTGTTGATCCATTTCAGATGTGGACGGCGGTCATCAATTTCTACATTTGAGTATCGCTTACTACGATGGTTCCAGCCGGTGATGTCAAAAATTTCCAATGATGTTACCCAACGGAATTTGTCGTTATCAAACGGAATGTCGTAGTCGACACCCACACCACCAAATCCTTCAATTAAACCAAATCTAAATGCGAGATCTCTAAATATTTTACCAAACTGTATACCCACACGGATTTGATTTCTTCGCCAGTACGTATCTTTGCGATCGAAGGTAAATTGGAGTCGTGATCGGTCACTGAGCGTCAAGCTTTCCGTATCTACCATCTCATCATTTTTAGTGCTGTAGTCCCGTAGATTGAGTACTTCTTCTCTATAACCTCGCTCTGAACCAGCAATTTGGAGGATGTAAAAATGATCTCGGTTTGGATGGATTCTCATATCAAAAAATAGTTTTGAATCTTCATATTTCCAACCATCTGCAGGACGTTGCATGGTCTCGCCGTGCACATCAAAGACGATCTCAAGCATATCGATTTTTGCAAAGTAATTTTTAAGACCCTGTACCGCAACTTTCATATCGCGGTATGTTTCATCTTCGTTAATAAGTTTACCAATAAGTCCGGTACCATTGTCGATTTTGTCTGCAATTGAAGTGATGCTTGAAAAGCCATCACGTGCTTGGATTGAAACATCTTCAAGTGCTTGCGCTGTAGAAGTCAGTTGTGTTGCAACACGATCAAAATCACGATCAACGACAGTGGCTATTTTTTCTACACTATCTTGAAATGAAGGGAGCACATGATCATCGAGTCGATCTGCAACTCGTCGTACCTGCGTTCCGATTTGTAGTAGTGAGTCTAGATGATCTTCATTACGTGCAAAAGATCGTTCGAGACTATTAGAGAAAGAGGTAAGATTGTTGGTCGTTTCATGCAAATTATTAAAGATGGATTTCAGTTGTTCTTCACCTTGTACTCCACCAATTGCGGCTTGGAATGAATCAGTGATTGATTCTACGTTAGAGGCTATTTTCTTAAGAGAGAGTAAGAGTTCATCAATAGAAGCGGGCTCTATACTTGGTTCTTGTAGCACTCCCTCGTTAGGAATGATTGGCAATGTTGGATCACCGGTAATTATTTCTAAATATTTAGGACCAAGCAATCCATCTTGACGAACTACCGCATATGCGTCGCTGTGTAAACTGTATTCATTAAGAACTTTGACTTGTGCGTGTACAGTCATGTTGTGGTCATTAACGAGAGTAATAGTGTCAACCCAACCAACTTTTACGCCGGCAACTTTTACTTCTGCTTTACGGGTGAGTCCAGCTACATCTTTAAAATAGACCATGTAAGAGTTGTATTTGGAAGTGTCAAAGCGGAATGCGTCTATTTTAAACCCCATATAAAAAAATATAGCAACACCGACTATGACAAGTATGCCAACGGTAGTTTCAGGTTTCATTCGCAAGGTAGCCTCTTTGTGCAATCAAAGCCAATATAATTTTTTTATCGTAACTTCAAATGATACATCATTTTTTCCTAATGATGTATTTCTTTGTACAATTGCCAATACATGTTGCGTCATTGTACCAATTTTCGCATATGATATCACGGAGAATATTTCTGGGTTAAATGTATCATCCCAAATATTTCCCATCTCTTTTGGTAAATTTTCAAAAGGTATGTTGGTAAATTGGGTCATCATGCTATTCCATGTTTTAGCAGTCCAATCTGTTTTTACGGTAAATTGCTTCAATTTTTCCTTCATATTCTCTCGCTCTTTCCATTCGGGAGCCCATACATTTTGAAAGTTAAATACTGTACGCAGTGACCGAGAAAGAAGCCATGGGTCGAGGGTCATTTTTTTTGTCCATACAGTAAAAATGTCAGTCAAAAAGAGAGGCTGCTCTGTTGGTTTATAAAACAGATGTTGTTTGAATGGTGCAAACTCTTTTAAGGTCAATAATTCGGTAACGTCTTGAACTTCATACTGCCTTTCTTTTAAAAATTTTTCAAACGCTTCAAATAATTGTGCGCCTTTAATCTTTGGTTGTATGATATTGAACAACATTTGTATATATTTTTTATAATCACCCTGTGGTTGTCCTTCTCCTTTAAACTTTTTTTTATCAAAATCATAGATTGCATTAATGTCAATTTTGCCGGATTCGCTGGTGATGCAAAATCCAATTTCTCCATCAAAGCCATCCTGTTTTTCATGCAATTTAAATGTTTGCCATTCCCCATAAGATCCAAATAGCGTTATGAGCAGTTCTTTTGCATGATCAACTTCTGTAGGAGCTGCTTTCTCAGTCCCCTGTGCAGCAACGGCGATCTGGCTCATTGCCAGTTGTACTCCTGATAATGCGAGTGTAGAAGCCCGTTCTCTGTTTATGCACAGTTGTGCAAATGAGATATGGCTGCTGCTTCTCTGAGAAACATACGTAATTAATAAAATTGAGATAGTGATGATGGATAAGGTGAAAATTAAAATGAAACCAGAAGATTTAGTAGTTAGTCTCATTTGTTTTCTCCTCTGCTAGAATTGTTGTTTGGAGGTGGTGTTCCTCCTGGAGTAGAGGCCGGTTTTTCATTTTTATTTTTTTGCACGGCAGGAAGTTGTTGCACATCAGGAATAATGGTAATAGGGAATTGATATGATTTGGTTGATTTTTGCTGATTATCCCAAAGAGTGATGGCGACAACAATAATATTAGGGATCAGCAATAGTTGCTCATTTCCTGTATCTTTTTGCCACTGTTCTTCTTGGTTCCAAGAAAAAGAGGATTTATATTCAATCGGTTGAGAGGTTTGTGGCGCAGTAGGGGCAGCATCTTTTTTTTGTATATCTTGTTTTGGTTCTTCTTTTTGAACAGCAGTGAGATATTCGCATGACATTTCTTTAATATTATTAATCAGCTCATATTCCCTAATTTTTTGTTCATTACCTTCGGCAAATAGATCAAAATCTAAAGTGGTGGCTTCTTGTCGAACGAGAATAAATGATGGTTTTACGCGATTCAGGGGTTCAGGTTTTAGGCGGTAAACTACTCGTACAAGGCGCGGTTTTGCAGAGCCAATTGAAGAGCTCCAATACAGTTGCAGTGGGTTATTGGTTATGCAGGTGAGCAGCTGAAATTGTTTATTATTTTCTGTTGCATAAAAAATGTGCGAAAGTGGTTTAATTGAATTCTCTTTTTGGTCAGGTTTTTTTTGTTCCATTTTTTTCATACGTTCCTGTTGAACGCGAGGCGGTATGCAGGCTCCGGAAATATCCTGTTTTATTTGTGCAGTCACGATCCCAATTCTTGCATCGAAATCAATAATATTATCTATTATTTGTACCGATTGGTTCATGGTGCTATATGATTGCGTGATGATAATAGCAAGCATTGATCCGATGGCCATGGCAATCAGAAGTTCGATTAAATTAAATCCCTGTTTCATGAACTTTTTCTCTTTGGTTTATATACATATCCGCCTAATGCTGTATGTCGTAAGCGGCCGCTTTCTGACCATTCAAAGTTTACTTTTTCTATGTATATATCATTGAAATTTTTAAGTATAGAATCTCCAGGAACTTTGTTGATGCTAAAGAGCATTTTTGTTGGAGGGTTAGAGATCATATTTTCCGCAGCAGTTTGCTGCGTATCTGGTGCAATGGCGCGTTTTGATTTGTATAAAAAATCGTCTGCAATGAGGGTGCGTTGTAAAAGCCATGTATATTGAGCAATGGTGTTTGTCATTCTGTTTTGTGCCATAAAAACAGGAATCATAACAATCATCATGATGGCGAGCGCAATAAGCACTTCGATCAGCGTAAAGCCGGTATGATTTTCTGAACTATTTTTGAAATGAATCATATATTTTAAACTGTGCTGAAAAAGGGTTTAAAACAAGACCGATTTGTCGTGGTTTTTTTCCTACAAGATCATTGGCGTCAACCATGTTAATAATCACGGCTTGAGCGAGTCCTTGCGGGACAATAAAGAACCATAATTGGTTGGTTTTACCGAAGTTTTCTAACATATCAACTCCTTCAATAATAAATTGCTTAATCTGATAGGTAGATGGCCAGGTAAATGAGTTTGGTAAATAAGATTGTTTGATAGGTGCAAATATAAAATCACCCGCATCATTTACTTTGTCCGTTTCAGTCAGAATCTCAATACGATTTTTGGCCAAATCAAAAAGAACCTGATGTGTTTTCCCTGTTGTTATTGCTCGATACCAGGCGTGTTGTGTAAATGTATTCAGTTGTGCAGCCAGTTGTTTACGCACATCTGCTGGTGATCGTCGCGACAACAGTGGAACGGCGACGCTTGTTAGTAACCCAGCAATCGCCACCGTTATAAGAATCTGTAGTAAACCAAAACCGTTTTTATTACCTCCAGGCACTAATTCGCTCCTCCTTTGGTGCGCCCTTACCTTTTGGTCCCTCTGAATACAGCTCATATGGATGCTCTGACTCACCAGGTGTTAGTTTATAGATGAATTTACGGCCCCATGCATCATTAAGCGCTACTTTATCCAGATATGGACCGCTCCAATTTTGGGCCATCTCTTCAGTTGGTGCTTTCTGTGATATTAAATCTTTGAGTTGTTCTGGGTATTGACTGGTATGCAGGTTTACCGTTTGCAGTGCAGTTTGTATGCTTTTTAATGATGCTCTTGTGGTGTCTGTTCGTGCTTTTTCAAGACTTCCGGTGAGTCTCGGTAAAGCTATTGCGGCAATAAGTCCCATAATTGCGATCACAATTAAAATTTCCATTAAACCAAATCCCGCACGTGCCTGTGTATTCATTTAAAATCCTTTCATATGAATTGTTATTATTCTGTAATTTCACCAATACTTACTAATGGTAGCGCTATTGAGATTACAATAAATCCTACAACTATAGCCATACCAAACATTAAACCAACATTAAAAAATGTGGTCATTTTATCTATTTCTGTAGCCAGCTCTTTTTCATAATTACTTGCAACGGTCAGTAACATCGCGTCAAGCTTACCGGTTTGCTCTCCCGTCTGTATTAGATAAATTGCGATTGGAGGAAACATTTTAGTCTGTTTTAAATATTGTGCTATTTTACCCTGCTTTATGATTTTGTCGCGCGCTTCATTGAGTGCATCAGCGAGCACACGATTGTTGATAATATGGCAAACGATATCAAGAGATTCTGCTAAATTAACACCACTTTCAAGTAACATACCGAGCGTTTGGCTAAATTGTACCACTGCGGATGTTCGTGCAAAATAACGAATATAAGGGATGCGCAAGATTATGGTATCAATTGTTTTTTTACCTGATGGGGTTGATCGCCAATAAATAAAACCAACGATTGTAAGAATTATAAAGATGATTAAAAATAGGTAATAATTGACTATAAAGTTAGATATTGCCATTAAAAATTGTGTTGGGCCAGGCAGCTCTTTGCCTTGTGATTCAAAGGTTGAGCCAAGTGTTGGCACCACTTTTACCATTAAAAAGATAACAACAGCTGTTGCTACAAAAAGTTGAATCGCTGGCATCAAAAGCGCTTCTTTAATTTTGCCGCTGATTACTGCACGACGTTCAAGTAATTCGGTTAGACGCTCTAAAATTTTTTCTAGTTTACCACTGGCCTCTCCAGCACGCACGAGTTGTACGTAGGTGCTATCAAATGTTTGTGGATATTTTTTGAGTGCATCAGCAAGCGAGCTTCCTTCTTTGATTTCATCTTTTACTTTGATAATCGTTGTTTGCAAGGTACCAGTAAAATGGTCAGTGAGTAGTTCAAGCGCTTGTAGCAATGGTACTCCCGAGCGGAGCATCACCGCTAACTGTTTTGAAAATAGGATGATTTCTTTTGTTGATACTTTTCTTGCAAACAGTCGTTGTATGCTTGCATACACTCCTCCTTGAGCTTGCGACGAGATAGAGATAGGAAACAGTCCTTGTCGACTGAGCTGTTCTTTGACTTGCTGCAGTGAAGACGCGTCGATTTGTCCGTTTACGGTTTTACCCTCTTTGGAGTAAGCTTGATAAAAATATAATGCCACCCTGATATCCTTGAATAATAAAAGAGTTTCATGCTAAACTTTTGTTTCAATAGAGATAATTTCAATGTCAGAATCTAATGTAGCACAAGGAGTGCATTGATGAAAACAAAACTACTCACTTTTTTAGTATATGCAATGGTAATAACAACAAAATGTGAGTGTGCAGTTGCGCCGGTGCATGATGAGTTTGCAAATCAATATCAAAAACTGTTAGCACCTATTGATCTTTCGGCCACTGGATTTAATCAGTTTGTCTGTGATGTGTACAATCAAAAAGAGTATGCGGATGAGGTGCTTCCCAATGATCTTGATCATGTTATCCAGTTTTTACAGTATGGAAAGCAGCTACATCAACCACATTCATATGTACAACATGTGATGCGTTTATTTGCTAATAAATTAAAATCATCAACCTATATTAATGCATCGGTGTTTTGCCATGCATTAAAACAGTTACCAGATTTGATGCAATCTTATTTTGTTGTTGCTCAGCGACCGGAGCTACATACATTACAAGAGAATGTAAATACACTTTTATACAATTCATTTTTGCATAAATATTCTTTTTTTAAAGCTAATCCATCACTTTTTTTTAATGATCTTTCGCAAGATATTTTTAGTACGTTAGGGATTCATGCACATGAGCAAGAAGGTGTGATAGCAGACCTCAGAAAAACAACGCTTGTTTTTTTGGAGGTTGCACTGAATAAATTGATTTGGAACCCGGAAGATGGAATTGATACATGGCGATCAGTAAAAATGATAGCAGAACAATTGTCAGTGCTTATGGATCATAAAATCATTCATGATTTTGATGATTTAAATGATTTGTATATTACGCTTGTTGAGCGATATTGCTTGTTTGTGGATATTGCAGCAACCAATTTACCACATTCATTTTATGTGGATATTAAGCAAGACCTTGTAATGAACAATGAATTGTTATTAAAACTTGAAGAACAAGATACATTAATCACACCAAAAAAAGATCGGCTGCTTGCAACTATTTTTGCAAGTGAACACCGTGCGCAACAACTGTATCATAAGGAAGGATACCCTCAGATCATTAGTTGAATATAACGCGCAGCACCAAAGAGAGAAATGTTATAATCTGCAATCAGATAGATTGGTGTTTGATGAAGTACGGCTTGCTGTTTTTCACAGTTTAGAAATTCGTGCAGGAAGTAATCTTGCAGAAAGAGCGGTACATTTCTTGCAGCAATGCCTCCAGCAATATACACACCGCCAAGAGCAAGGGCATCAAGAACGCTGTTTTTAGCAAATCGAGCATAAAAATAGGCATATAGATTGCAGGTTTGTTTGCTATGTTCATCCTTATCTTTATTTTGAAATATCTCATCAGGATGTAATCCGTTTTTTACTAATTCTTCTGCTGCTGGAAGATGGTTATTTCTTGCTCTGAAAAAAGCGTATATTCGCTGTATTCCATCGCCAGAAAGTACGTCTTCCCAAGAAACGGGATGTCCATTAGTTTTGTGTTGTTTTATAAATGTACACAGATCAAATTCAAGCTGGTTATTGATTGCAAAATCGGCATGTCCTCCTTCAGAGGCGATGGGCATGTAATTATTAGTGCAGTCATCCCAACCTAAAATTGCTTTACCGAGCCCTGTTCCTGCGCCGATAATCACTTTGTTGGCTTTATCTGATGGAACTCCTTGTTTGATGGTAATAAGATCGGTGGGCTTGATGCAATCAATGCCATGCCAAATTACAGTAAAATCGTTGGTGAGATACAGATGCGGTATAGTTGTTTGTGTACGAATTTCTTTAAGATCTATAGCGAATGGTAAATTGGTTGGTTTGCAATAGTCACCCGATACTATACCTGCCACAGCAAAACAGACATGCGATACGGTGATTTGATATTCGTGCTTCACTTCAGCAAGCAGTTGTTGCAGTACGCCTACAAATGTACCAATGAGTTTACTTTTCGTGTGACGAGAAAAGAGTAAAATAGGCTTTTTGTCACGCACAACAAAAAATCCAAAGTTGCAGTTGGTGCCACCGATGTCAGCGCCGAGAATGCATGTGCTGTTGCGAGGGATTTCTAGACCATATTTTTGTTCACGAAATAGATACATAATTTTCTCTCCATAGTCGCCTGGCGACTGTTTTTTTATGGGCAATGGATATTGATTACTGTACCAAGGCCGGAAACAAGATCAAGAAAGCCCCAGCAATTTCTATTGATTTTTAAAAAACATCCTTGTAATTTGGAATTTTTACTTCCAAATTACAAGGTAAAAATAAGGCAAAAGTAATGCAAAGGCCCAAATTTAGTAGCTCTTAGGCCCCTTTACTTTTCATCCACACGCAATAATATTAGATAATATTAGTAAAAAAAATTAAAAAGATTTGATTGGGGGTTGGGACGTTTTATGAAAAAAATACGGGTTAAGTTTATTGCTCTTATCATATTATTGAGCCCTATAACTCAGCGATGTACAACAGAAAAGCCTCGGTTGAAACAAGTCGCTCCTGGTCTTGTACGAGTATATCATTACATAGGTAGAGATGGCACAGTAGATAGTGTTAAACAGCACGGCTTAATGACGTACAATGAATTGTTCAAAAAAGGGCTCACTGCCAATGATCCTTCAAAGTATAGTGGGGTTCTACCAGATCAATATGATGTTGTCTATTTTGCTGCAATGTCTACGCCTCCAACAGATGCAAATAGCGTTGGGTTTGATGTGGATCCTGAGAGAACATATGTATATAATCGAGAGCATCGATATGATGCCAATCGTGGACGTTATCAAGACTCAAAAATATTACTTTCTCGCTATATTATGCAACAAAAAAAAGCTGAAGAAATGCGTAAAAATGCCCCAGCATATCACGCAGTGATTTTTGATCCAAGAACTGCAGAGCCATTTTATGTTGCTACAACAGATAAGCGTTATTATGATACAGATCAATTTCGTTATATATCTTCTCATTCTCCCTTAAAATCACGGCATTATTTATTTTTGAATGAAGTTATAATACGTCAGTCTTGTATTCCTGCACGTGAGCTTGTTTTTTCTGAAGAAGATGCGTTAAAAAGTGATGAAATGGATGTTGTAGATGAAGGAAATGGTCAATTTAAATTTTTAAAGAAAACTTCATAGCCAACGCTATCATCTGTCATGTATTTTTAAGTGCGTAGATCTGATGTAACGTATTCCGTGCCTGTAGATGATCTGGATTGCATTGCAGTAATTTTTTATATCCAACAATCGCATCATCATATTTCTGTAATGCAAAGCTTGCTTGTGCGTATGCATTAAATCCAACCTCAGTAGTAAGATCGGCATGTAAACATGCCTGTTTAAAACAGCGCCAAGCTGCAACTTGATCGTTTTGAGCCATGTAAATTCGCCCTAAATTAAAATGCGCCTTGCCATAATGAGGGCGCAGTTTAATTGCCATGGTAACGGCACTCTGTGCGCGCTCAAGATCATTTTTTTGTAAGTAGAATGATGCAAGGTTGTTATATGCCTCCGGTTGTTGGCTATTGATGGCAATACCCTGTTCCAATGTAGAGATTGCAAGATCAAGTTGTTGTGTCGATGCATATGCAGTGGCAAGATTGTTATACGGATCGGAGTAGTTGGTATCAAGGTCAATAGCTTTCTGAAAATAAGGCATCGCTTGGTCGTATTGCCTTATGCGTAGCAGTTCGATGCCATAATTATTATGTGCGCGTGCTTTATTAGGCGCTGTTTGCAGTACATTGTCCCAAAACTCTAGCCCAGACCTCCAAACGGTGTTGCGTTGTGCGGTAAGCAGTCCGAGCGGGATAGCGGGTGAAAAGCAGAGCAGTAGTGCAACGTTTGGGGTTGTTATCTGCAGGTAATCTTTTATTTTTGTGATGCACCAGATGGTGCCGCTGGTAAGTGTAAATAGCCAACCAACAGATGCCATGTATGTTTTATAATCAGCCAGGAGTTCGGGTGCAGGGATGATGCTTGAGCGTGGTGCAATGCATATAAAAAACCATATAAGGCCAAAGAGTACAACATTGCTTAGATTACGATTTAAAAGATAGACAATCATTATGCCGATGCATGCAAGTAATGTAAAAGGAAGAATGCAATCAAGATCAAAAAAACTAGTGCATAAGGTCCAGTCATAATCGGCATTTAAATTGAAGGGCCATAAAAAAATAAATAGGTAATGAATAATTACCTTAAACTGTGAAATGCAAAATAGATAGGGAGTTATCGATGTTGTCTGCGCAATAACATTCCCACTACTGTTTTTTGCAAGTAGAGAAAGTGTTGCTACATCAGTAAAAAATTTTGGCTTTAAGAGTATAAGATAACTCAGAGCGGTCATTATAATGATGCATCCATGAAGCCAGAATCTTTTTTTTAAAAGATCCCATTCTCTCTGTGCAATAAAAAACCAATCAGTGAGTATAAAAAGGAGCGGCCCAACAATGGCAATCTCTTTAGTTCCCGATGATAGGGCGGCAAGAAAAAAAATAAGCATGGCATAGCAAAATTTGGCTAGTCGATGAGTAGCATTACCATAGAGCATTACTGCTCTGCTGGCAGCGAGCACGCAAAGCGTTGCAAGCCCTTCCAGCTGCCCTTGAATCACATATGAGACTGTTTGGCTCTGTACAGGATGCAGTAGAAAAAGAACAGCAGTTGTTGTTGCAATAGAGAGAGCATTTCTTTTGAAAAAGAGCTGTTTCTTTAATGCAGAAAGTCCGCGATACAGAAGAAAAAAAACGAGTAGGCCATTGGTAATATGGAGCGCAATATTAAAAACACGATACCAATAAGGATCAATTCCGCTGATTGTATAAAACAGTGAGTTGAGCCAATAAACAATCCAACGGGTTTTTGCAAAAAAAAGTTGTGTAAAATGGTAATGGCGAATGTTGTAATTGCGGCTGATGTTTGCAATGTCATCAAATTGAAATTCGTAATGCAGTGATGGATAGTATGTGATTATCGTTGCAAGGGCTAGCATTGCAGTAGAAAGTGATTGATACATTCGTGAGTTTTTTTGAGATGTATTGTTATTAAGCATGCATTAGTTCCTTTTTCTGGTGCTCTGCTTTGTAGCCTAGTTTGTAATTGGCTCTTTGTCGACACGTCTTGAGCCAGGATATTTTGTCAGGCTAATATGCTATGCGGTTTTCTTTAGAGGTTTGCCATATTGTTTTGATGTAACAGATTGCATTTCTAGTTTCCTTCATGCTTTACTGCAAAAAAAGTAGGTATAGCGATAGCAATAAAGCGGATCATGATGCATAAAAAGATGCTCACTATTTTTTGGTTTTTAGCTGGCATAACATCTTTTGCGCACTTAAAAACCACCGATCGATCAGATTGGGAAAATTATAAACTCTGCTGCGAAGGTAACATTCCCCCTGAATATACAGAACATCAAGCAGAGATCATTCATGCAATTGAATATGAAATAGATATCGAAATTATAGAGGAAATTCATTCTTTTGAATTTCCTCAAAATTATGATTATCCACCACATACTAATGAACATACTCCTGCATATCCATCATCATATGTAGACAACAATAATCAGTCCAATTTTTCACTATCTATCGGATCGTTGCCACCAAATCTTCCACAACATCGCCCTATGCGAGATCCCCTATCTATTCGTGCAGCACATTTTAAAGATCCTGAACTTACTAACGTAATGTATTATCACAGAGGCTGCGCATCATGGGACCAACAAAGATACTGGGATGCTGCATTTAAATTATTTGGTGAATGGCGCGCCAAAAACCAACAACTTAAAACTCCTGTTGAATACCAATATGTATACACAATGGGGTCCCATAAAGCGTACATTCACAATGAGCACCGCTATAAAATTATGCAACAATGGGACTTATATGATCATGCAGGTTTTTGGGATTTTTTAAAAAGTAACTTTGATTACAACGATTGGATCCTAAATCTGGATAACAAGTTAAAACAAAATCCAGATTTACGCGAAAAGCTATCTCAAGATGCAAGAGACAAAATAGGCTCTCAGGCAACAAAAATTGCACTAGCGCAAGCACAAGTAATGCAAACGCAATGTCGTGAAAAAATGCAGATGAATTTTGTTGAGCAACTCCCTGATTATGATGATGGCATTGTGTATGATCAAGAACTTCAGGAATTTTGCGATGATTACGACTATGGCATCAGCAACCATTTTGAACGGCGACAGAAAGCGTATGGCGACATGCAGCAAAATGGGGCTGTGTACGTCACACGCGCTTATACCGTTTCAAAAGAGGCACGCAAATTAGTTAGAACACATATCAAACCATCAATACCTTATGAAAGCCGCTTTACCAGTTGTTATGGCAATCAACTCCAACAAGTTGCACATCAAGATTGTCTCTATCTTTTAGAAAAAACCGTAGAAGCTGGACCAGGCTCATTCATTAGAAAAAATGAGGAAGCGCTCGTACACACCATTGATGCAGCACGTGAATACAATCATGTCGGTCATACAGAAAAGTCATTTCATATAATCGATTTTTGTTATTCATTACTTGATTATGCTCAAGCTATTGCGCAAGGCACCGCTCAGAGAATCGCTGGAGCAATAACTGAATGCATACAACATCCAGTACAAACTGGTTTGTATTTATTGGACTGTAGCAATGCCATTGCAGAAGGCATAGAACAGGGAATTTCTGGAGCAATAGTTGATAGCATCACACACCCTGTACAAACCGGCTTATATCTAATAGCCGGAAAATATGTACTGGGATATCAACTCTGCAAATTAGCTTGTAACGTTATTGATATCGCATACGCCGATTTTTACGATCCAGTAAAAGGAAAAGAAAAATGGGACGCCTTTATTAAACCTATTGACAACCTTATAAACGCATTTACTTCATCAGAAGTTTCTACACGAGATAAAGTCAAAACAACTTCACAACTCATGACGCAGTGGCGAGCGCATAGTCAACTGACAAAAGGGCTCGGTGGATTATTTGCCAAAGCAAAAACCAGTGCACTTAATTGGATAAGAAAAAATCCTCTTGCTCCTCCTGAAGGGTTTTTGGCAACACCAGAAGGAGTTCTTCTTAATGCTTCTCATGATGTTGGTAAGAGTAAAGGAGTTGCTCAGAGGGTATTGGACAAGGCGCGTGAAAAAGCGATCACACCAGAAGGTAAAATACCTGGAGGAGTTTCTGGTAGTGGCAATATGGGCAAAATGATTACTCCAGAAATGGCGCACGCGCTTTTGAAAGAATCACGAGAATTACGTCAATTGCAAAAGACTATAGAACGCTTAAAGAAAACAATAAATAAAAATATTTTTAAAACGCATTATGCTGAAACGACTGGTATTAAACAATTTGAGGCCGCTGAAGCAAAAGCAGCATTCTCATATGCATCAATAAGAGAGGCAATGAATGACATTAACAGGGTGTCAAAAAATACAGGCTTGTCTCAAAACATCATCAGAAAAATTAAAGAACATGTGTTTTTTGATGAACATATATTATCCAATGGAATTAAGCGGTTTGCTCCAGATCTTGATATAGCAGAAGCATGGAATCGATTAGTTGACAATAAATTTGTACAAGCGGATTTGACTTGGCTATTACATGAATATGCAGAATCGATTCTTATGAAAGGACAACAGATGGATTGGAGAAGTGCGCATGGTATTATAAATCAGTTTTATAATTGGGAAATATTAATTAAATAATTGTAAGGGATTTTATGGGAAAATATGTTGGTATTAAAAAATATCTTGAAAAAAATAATATGTATTATTATATAGTTTCAACTTATGATTTTGGTGAGGTTAATTTTTATATAAGGATTGATCCTATTTCTAAAACATTAGATTTTTTTGAAACATCTGATACGACACAAGAAGCAATGTATACTATCGATTTTAATAATCCTGATTCTGCAATAGAACCAAAAAAATCAAGCATTAATTTGCGTGCTGTCCCTTATGTGATATTACAAACTTATAAAGCGGTTAAGAGCAATGATTTTCCAGAGTACCTTGATTATTGCGCATGACATTTTTCCTTTTGTGGCACGCCTTGCTACTTCACTAAAGTTACAAAGTGCTCGCAGGCGGGATATCCTACGTAGTTTGAAGTGCTTGCAGATGAAGTCTGGTCGATACATTGACCCTACCCTCTATTTATTTTAGACTTGAATTTGCGTTAAAAAACCGATCTATAGTTATAATTAGGAAATATACGAATGTTGCTTGGTATCAAAAATATTGAATCTATTATAGGGCTTTTGTTGCTTACCTTTGTATATCTGATTTCCATTACTCCTGCAGGTTGCTTCCGTGCATGGGTAGGGAAAAAAATGGGGGACGACACAGCAGAAGAGTTTGGTTTTTTGACTTTAAATCCGTTTGCACATATTAATTTATTTGGTTTGCTTATCTTGTTCCTTTCATTTGATACAAGAATTATTTTGTGGAGAGATATGCGTATTCCTATTTATACAGGATTTGGATGGGGACAAATTATACCATTAAATCCGGTAAATATTGGTGGACGCCATCGGTTTTTAAAATTAGCAGCAGTGCTCTTTTCCAATTCATTTATATTTTTTTGTATCCCTATTTTGGCATTACTATTTTTTAAGCTTGTCTTATTGTTTACGAGTCCTGATGTGATAGGGCTAACACCGAGCATGTTGCTAGCGACACAGCTGTATAGAGCATGTATGTCTTTAAATGTGTGGTTATTGTTGGTAGAAAGCATGATTAGTGCAGTTGTTCTTATGGTTTTTTACTATGACCGAGAGTTGGCAGATCGCGCATACTATGTGATTGTATTTGCGCCCATAGTCATTCTGGTTATTTTTGGCGGTATTTTATCGTTTTATGTTGAACAAGCGATTACGTATGTTGGTAATTTAATTTTATAAAGTGATTATAAAAGCTATGGCAGTTGTTAAAGATATTGTTGAGCAGATTAAGGTTGGTACGGTAAGTTTGATTCCGGAACACGAGCTCATAAAAAAATTAGAAAAAGGCAAACCGCTTAAAATTAAATTAGGTATGGATCCTACAGCGCCGAATTTACATTTAGGGCACGCGGTTGTGCTTTCTAAGCTAAAACAGTTTCAAGACTTAGGTCACGAAATTATTTTTATTATTGGTGATTTTACTGCTCGCATTGGAGATCCAACCGGTAAGTCTAAAACTCGTCCACCACTTACCGAGGCAGATATCGCATTTAATACCAAAACCTACTTTGAGCAGGTTGGTAAAATTTTAGACATTAACAAGATGACCATCTGCTATAACTCGCAATGGCTTGATGCATTAGCCGTCAAAGACATGGTGAAGTTGTGTGGGCAGGTGACCCTTGCACGGCTTATTGAACGAGAAGATTTTTCGAATCGTATGAAAAACAATCAACCGATTGGATTTCATGAGTTGCTGTATCCGTTATTTCAAGGGTATGATTCCGTGGTACTCAAGGCAGATGTAGAGCTTGGCGGTACCGATCAAACATTTAACTTGTTAATGGGCCGTTACTTGCAAGAGCAATGGGAAATGGAACCACAAGTTATCATCACAACCCCGTTGCTTGAAGGTCTTGATGGGCATCAAAAGATGTCAAAATCGTTAGGCAATGCAATTGGTCTTGCCGAAGCGCCAGACCAGGCATTTGGAAAATTGATGTCTATTTCCGATACGTTGATGTGGCGTTATTTTGAATTATTATTGTTAAAATCTCCAGCAGAAATTAGTCAGATGCAACAGGATGTTGCCGCTAATCAAGCTCATCCGATGACGCTTAAAAAACAGATGGCGCAAGATATTGTTACTCGTTTTTGGTCAAAAAATGATGCGCAGCAAGCGCGTGATACATTTGAAGCATTATTCCAAAAACATGATTACTCAAAAGCGCAAGAAGTGGCGTTACCAGCTGATTGTGCAAACCCGCTATGGATTGTTGATTTGCTGAAAGCTTTAGGAGCAATTACCAGTTCATCAGAAGCACGTCGATTAATAGAATCACATGCAGTGCACATTGATGATGTTGTAATTAATGACTTTAAGCAGCAGATTACGTGGCAGCCTGGTATGATTATTAAAGTTGGTAAACATCGGATTTACCAAATAAAGTAAAAAAAAAATAGCGCTTGATTTTGTTGAGCGCTATTTTCTTAATTGGCTTATCCGGAAAATTTCGTTAGTAGCCTTTGTCAGCGATCACATATTCATTATTTAGGGGGATGTCAACCTCTTCTCTGATTGAGTAGTAACCATCATCGCCGCAGATGAAGCCGCCATCTCCGATGATTGCATCATTGAAACTGCCGTCATCTTCAATGCCATCATTTTCAATGATCCATGATGTCCTTGTAATGGCGCTACGCTTTAATTCTTTTATTTTTATATAATCCTTTAAAGCTATTGTTGTTTTGGGGATATAGCTTTTTGTTTCAAGCCTCAGACTTGCTCTTCTTTGTAATTTTGCAATGGTGGAATGAGTTATTGTATTTGTGGCATGAGCGTGCCTAGTTATTAAACGTCGTTCAGACGTAGTTGTTAATCGAGGAGGATAGGAAAATAGCTGAGGGAAAAGCTATTTCACCGTTTGCGGTCATTTTTGCTAGAGCAGCGATAAGATCTTTTTTATCTGTAGCATCAACGTTTTCGGTTGGGTGTTCTTTTGGGTTTGTTTGGAGGTCCTTTTTAAGGAAGAAGGGAGCGTATGATGACATTGTGCATGGTAATGATATGGCTGCAAGTAGAAGCAAGACACGCTTTTTTGAAAATTTATCCATATTGATCTTCTTGGTTTTGTATTTTTATTTTTATTTAAAATCGCATTGCATGTCTATTAATGTATATAAAAAGAAGGATAGAGTCAAAAAAGCCTATATAACGTGGGTTCGATGTAACAGTTTGATAACTATGATGTCGCACTCAGATTGAGCGCACAGATTCTGGATGGCTACGCTTCGCTCACCATGACAGTATGAAATGCCTTATATTCTGGAGCAGGTGGAGTGGTAGCGAAGGTAGATGACATCATTTTGGTGTGTAGTATGGGATAGTTGAGTAAAGAGACTTATTTGAAAAGTAAAACTATGAAGTACAAATAAATATTATTAGTACTATTGGCGTTCTCTAACCGTCATGGTGAGAGAGCTTCCGCGAACGTCGCCATCCAGATAATTGTGCGCCGAAAAGGCGCGGCAAAATACGCTCTTTTAATGAAGGCTATTTACCGATTGTTATTCCGTAAAGTTGGTAAACATCGGATTTACCAAATAAAGTAGTTGGATAACAAAGCTGATGAAAACGAAAAAGATGCTGAGCAAAAACTGCAGCATCTTTTTTTAGTAGTTTTTACAATGTTATTCTGTTTCAGTCGATTCAAAACAATGCTTACAATTGGTAATGTGTGCTGTGCTGAGCGTTGCTCGAATTTGTTCTCGATAAAATCTAGCCATGATGTTTTCTTTGGTTAGCTTCGAGTATTGGGAGGCAATAGTTTCGAGTGCGTCATATTTGCTTCTGGCCTCTGTTGCGTCGTGTACGATCCCTGGAGTTTGAGCTGAATAATCTTGCAGCTTATTACTCAAAGCTTTTATTTTTTTGCAGCCAAAGCAATTATCTTTTTCATTCGGAAATGCATGAGAAGGCAATGCGCTATGATGAACGTCGATTGCTCTTAGATAATTTTGTTTGGTTTCGGTTGCACGGCTTTCCGTGCATATTCGTTCATGAAGCGCCTGCTGACATTTTATTTGTCGTTTATAAGCCTCAGTAATTAAATATTGCCCGAATGGTGATATTATCTCATCACTAGATGGAGAGTAGGAATTACTATGAGTGGTATTCATACTAATGATGTGGGGCGGTTTTGTGTATGACCAAGTTGTTACTGCAAGGAGCGATAGAAAAAAAGTTTTTAAAAATTGATTCATTTTGGGCGCCTTTAAACATTTCTTTATTAGATGTTTTTGTGTGTTAAATACGTTTTACATCAAAAAGAGGGCTAACGTCCGAATCTGCAAAAAATCCAATTGCCATTATTGTGGCTAATAGCACAGGCATTGGGTGTTTTGCTATTTTTTCCCATATACCTTGGATTTTGGTTTTTGTCTGAGGTGCGTGGAGGGTTTCAAGTGGTTTACTTAGATGTCTGTCTTTCTGTTTGCGTAATATTTCGGTCGCAGAAGGATTAAGCAGCGTGGATGAGTCTGGTTTTGATGGACACAATATAGTTTTTTCCGATTTTGTCTCGCAGGCAGATGAAGCCTCATTGTTTTGAGCGTATAGATCAATCCCCGAAGTGAATAGCAAGAATACAAGTGCAGAAAATTGTAAAGAATTCATATGATGGTCCTCTGGTGTTATGTTATTAATTATTTTGTTTATTTGGCGTGCTGTTTAAAAACTATCTTATAGATCATCTAAAATTAGGATGTCGTCATTATTGCAGTCTATTTCTATGATGATATCTGATTTATTCTGTCGGTTTTCTTGAAGTTCTTGAGCTTTCAACCTATTTTGTTCCCGTAAGATTCTGTTTTGATCATGCAAAGCGGCAGTTTTTGACCGTTCTATTGCAAGCAGTTCTTCCTTTTGTAGGTATATTTCATAATCGCGCCGTGCAGTGGCGTATTCAGATGATGTATAAATTGCATGTTGAATGGCTTCTAGTTGATTAAATAATGCAGTACAGCGACTGATAATGGCTTGATATTTGTATTCCACGTTACTCAATCGCATCTTGAATTCTTTGATATTGTGATCTAGCGCGTAGAGGTAGTTATGATATAAAAGTCCTGCATGCGCATTGTCCAATTTACGAGTTATGATAGCTGCATATATGTCTCGTGGCAAACGCTCATAATCTTGTCTAGGTTGTATAATGGCGAGCAATTCTTTTTGGTAATGGTTTTTGATATTCATTTCCAGCCCACGAAGAGCAAAATATGGTTCATGATGTTTTAAATAATCATACAAAAAACCTAGTTGCGATAGTTGCTGTTCTAAATCAGTCGATATTTTCTGCATTGATTGATAGATGTTGCCGGTATTGTCATCATTAACCAGTAGGTCATGCATACGCGCAAGAATGGTATCATTGTGTGTGGTTAATCGATAGGTGCTATCACTGAGATCGCATAAATATTGATGTATTTTTTTTGTATTATATTTAAGCAATGTTTCTGCTATTGCAGCAACGTGTTCCTCTGTAGCGTTTGCAATAATGTTATGTAAGTTGGTGTAAGATGCACTTTTAGTAACGGTAATCATATGAGCAGATTCTATAGTGCTGAGGATGGGCATATATTGTTGATACGCTGTTCTGCTTGAGGTTACTGCTGCTTCGATAACTTGCTCATTTGAGGGAGTCATGAGCCATTTGGTAAATGCGTAGATGCTTGCTATTGTGGTTGCAATGGATACAGTGCCCAATATGGCCTGTCCCGCAACATACAACGTTGAATGGTTATGTTTTCTATTATGAGCTTCGATCTGATGGGTAGAAAATGGCGCCAAAAAGATGCTGAGGATAATTGCAGAATGTGTAACATTTTTATACATAATGACCCCTCATACTATTAATATAATTATCTAACTATTTAGTAATCAGAATACATGAATTGTTGGTAAAGTAAAAAACCGAAATTTGGGGCATTATTACAGAGAAAAAGGGCGTTGAACGTTATATTCAACACCCTTTGATCTACTGTTTTGTTAGCAATGATTGGCGGCGATTATGCCTCATCATCCGATACACCGGTGCCACCCAAGCGGTTTGCTGAGCCACGTGCCGCTTGAAAAGTTGCATTGATTTCAGCACCGCCATTTTCCTCTGAGCATAGTATCGCTGCTTTTATGATGCTTGCGACTTCTCGAGATCCCGCTTTTTGTCCTTTTAGAATTTCGATTTTCTCACAATTTAAGCAACCAGGTACTATTGTTGGATGAGCATTTTCGGTAGTTGGGTTTGCATGGAGTTGTGCTTTATCTAATTCAATGGACGTATTGCGCAATCGCACTAAAAGAAGAGCTCTAATTTCCTGAAATTCCGCAGTTTTAGCAGGATGCATTTTGGGAACTTCTTGTTTTCTGAAAATGTCTCGAAACGACGCCGAGCAAGGCATTGGGCTCAGTATTATCAGTAATCCAAGTGAGAATTGTTTTGCTGTCATTACTAGGTCTCCTTAAATGAGTGAATGGTTATTATCGGCTACTAACTCCCGATTCATGTAGGATTGTATGATGGTGTGACCGGGAGGCTGTTTTTTCTTGTTCTATGAAATTTTGTACTTTTTTATGTGCCTCGTCAGCTTGCTTTCGCAGGTCTTCAATATATTTGCAAAGAAGGCATACTTTTACCATTTGCTCATGTACATGTTGATTCTTACGTTTTGTAAATTCTGTTTCCGCTTGGACAGCTTCCAATTTTAGAGTTTCGAGTCGATTCCATGAAGCTTTTTCACATGCAGGAGTAGAGCAGAGTTGAGTCGCGCATGTTGTGTTGGCCAATGCAAGAAGACATAATATAAAAAATTGAGATTTCATAGTTAATTCTTAAAAGTATGGTTCGTTGTTAATATAGTTCCGCGGCGAGAAAATGAAAACGCTTGTTTCGACTATTGATTTTTTGGGCGTCGTTAACTGCTTCAAGAACTCTCTTGTTCACTTCTTCTTTGCCCTTTAATGTTTGTATTTCCTCACAAGATGAGCAATCAGGTGTGATGCGGGTATGTCTGTGATACGTTTTAATTCTTAGAATTCGATTTTTTAGTGTTTTTTGCGCATCTTCTAATTTATCCCGGAAGTCGAGTAGAGCAGCAGTGACAGCAGGATCGTTTTCTTCTTTTTCATGTTTCTCTACTCTTTTTTCTGTTGCGTATAGAATTCGCGTTCTTGGCACGCCACCTGGTACATAGGGCACATCGCTGTATGCATCTGGTCTTGCTCGGAGGATTGTCACATCTGCATGTATGCAAGTAGGCAATAGACAAAGAAGTGATATTACTGATAAGAAACCGATTTTGTTAATTTGCATCTATCTATCCTTATGCTAAAGGTTATTTTGATTTGGATTCAATGGTAATTTTAATTTCGTTATTATATTCCGCCGCGAGTATGATGTTTTCCAGTATGATCACTGCCGTTGTATATGCCTGAAAAGTTGATAGGTGGCCAGATTTTAAAATTTCTTCTGGTTTGCTCATACTGTTTTTTCTAAGCTCGATTAGTTTTTCTGTCAAAATCTTATAGCTGGGAATGTCTTGGGGAGTGGTAAATAACCTTGACTCGATTTTATATGAACCTTTCTTCTGCTGCGCGGTGCAAGGTAGTATGCACAAAAGTGGTAACAATATTGCTATCTTTTTAAATCTGTTTTGCATGTGCACCCTTTTTAATAATCGCTATATCGACGCGAATCATCGTGATTACAATTTAGTTCTATGATAATTTCTGCTTTCTCACGGCGTTGTGCTTCTCGGAGCTCTTGTTCTTTGAGCCTGTTTTGTTCACGAAGAATACTGTTTTGACGTTCTAAAGCGGCAGTTTTCTCCCGTTCTATGCGGAGTAATGCTTCTTTTTGTAGGTAGATAGTGTAGTCACGATCTGCTTGTATATACTCAGACGAAGTAAGGATAGTATGTTTAAGAGTTCTCAGTTGATCGTACAACAAGGTGCAGTGTGCAATGATCGTGCGATGATGTGATGAAACCCGTGATAATCGTTTGTGTAGTTCTGCAATATCATTCTCGAGAGCGTACAAATAATTTTTGTACGTTAGGCCTTGATGTTCGTTGTATGATGTACCTGCAATAACCGTTGCGTGTAATGTACGCTGCGTCCGCTCATAACGATGTGCGTTTGCGGCACCGATTATTTCAAGCTCTTGTTTATAACCACGATGCAGAAGGCTTTCAACGTCATATAGTGCAAAAAATGATTCATCTTTTTTCAGAATATCATATAACTGTTCTAGTTCTGTTTTTGCCATGGCAATTCGATCAGCCAATTGCTCCATATCACGATACAAACCTCTTTCTATGTTCGATTTACGCATACGTTTGTGTAAGTCTTTAGATTGGCTCTGCATATTGTTAATCGCATTGTTCAAGGTGTACAGATAATCAGAGATTTTCAGCGTTCCATTTCTGAAAAATGTATCTGCTAATGCAGTTAGCTTTTCTTCGCTGAGCTGTGTCGGCTGGTGTTTATGTGATCTGTTTGTTGCCATCGGTGCGAGAGCATCCATGATTGGTCCATAATGATGCTCTAGCTCATCAAGATTTTGGTGGCTTTGGTGCACGAATTTCTCGTTTGAAGGCGAGAATAGCCAGCTGCCGAGCATATATGCTCCGGTTGCAACTGCACCAACAGCGGCGCCAATGGCAGTACCTTTTATGATTTTGTCACTGGTTGATTCTTCAGATGAATAATGACGTGCGTGTAGCTGTTGGGAATGAAATGGTGTTATAAAAAGAGAAGTGGTTAGAAAAAGATGAGTTAGTTTTTTGTACATAGCGAACTCCTTAAAGATTTTGTAAGAAGACATACTATAACACTACCATCAATATACCGTATTGTTGGATTAAAGTAAAAAAAGAAGGCGATAATCTTCTTTTTATCACCTTCTTTTTTTACTTTATAGGTACTAGATCGTGTATCTACTACCTGAATTTTAGAGTCATTCGGTTATTATTTGCCCAACAAGCCTTTTTTCAGTTTACTGACCAGAATGCCGAATTGTTGATTGTTGTATGGGTTCACTCCTATATACAGACCTGCTGCGCCGCAAGCTAGCATGTAAGCGCATGTCAGTAACGTATTTTTGGTTTTTTTCGATAGGGACGGGTGAAGGATTGCATCGTATCGTGCGTCTTGCTTTGCGCGATGATCTTCAAGGATACAGCTCTTTTGTTCTGCGGGTACTGGATTCCAATGTTCAGAGAGAACGAATTCTTTTAATTGTTCCGCCTCTTTTGTATTGGCTGCTACGGCAGCTAATATTTGTCTTCCAAGTTCGTCAGCTGGTTTTTGTGATTTTCTTAAAACTTGGATATCCACGTAGGGTGGTCTTTCCACGGCTGGAGAGATTGTTTTTGTAATTATGGCAGCACAACACAAAAG
This sequence comes from Candidatus Babeliales bacterium, assembly GCA_035944115.1. Lineage (NCBI taxonomy): Bacteria > Candidatus Babeliae > Candidatus Babeliales > Candidatus Babeliales bacterium. Next base: position 160,717 of record DASZBJ010000012.1, on the reverse strand, counting down.
TAAGGATATGGTGAACGAGATGAGTTGTTTCATGAAAGACCTCTTTTAGATTTGTAGTTACATAAAATGTTTTTAAGTTTCATTATTTAAATAGTAAAGAAAGTGGTCGTCAGTATAGCAGATTTGTTTTGAGATACAATGAAGTTATTTTGAAATAGAAATAGTAGCGTAGGGCGGTTTTTGGCGTATAGAAAAAATAATAAATCGTGAGTACGATTGTTTCTGACGTTAGGTATATATAACGATATTACTAATAAGGAGAAGATGGAATGAAGCAACATATAATAAGAATTTTTGTGGCGGTGTTTTGTATCACATCCCCAATACATGCACAGGGCGATTATATCCCCCTTTATTTTTGTATGGCATCAGATGGATCATATTATGAGCATTTAACTAATGCTATTGGCAGCGTTCATCGATATAATTATGATCAATTAGAACAAATAGCAGTTTTCGATTTAGGGCTAACGCAAGAGCAGCGAAATGAGCTTGACTCGTTTTTTAAAGTTACTGTGTACGATTTAGAGATGACCCATCCCGATTTGCTTAAAAAGTTTTCAGCTCGCGAAGGTAAACGAAACGTGCCCGGTTGGTATGCTTGGAAACCGGTGGTAATCAAACAAGCGCTTGATCTGTTTCCGTATGTTTTATATATGGATGCAGGGCTGGCGATTCGACGACCGCTTGATGATTTGTTTATGCATATTCAGCAAAAGGGATATTTTTTATCTAGTTCTGCGCGAACGGTAAAATGGATGTCGACTGATTACGTTATCAAGAAGTTTGAATTAGATCAGCCCCCTCGTGATCAGATTTTACATAAAAAAGGAATGCTCGCCGGGCTTGTTGGGATCACTCGTGATCTATATGATGATTTTATTATGCCATTATATGAACTTTCAAAAGATTTAAGAAATTTTGCTGAAGATGGATCAACCAAAACAGCACGGCACGATCAGCCATTATTTAGTTTATATGCGCATCTTTTACATTTGGATATATTTCCAATACGGGAGAGATGGTTGCAAACTGCGCAAGGGGCATGCAGCGTCTGTGATATGTTTGATTTTAATGCGCGCTGGACGGGAAAAGCAATCACCACCAGTGGGAGCTTTGTGCCAGCTGGTTTTGTTCCCCACAGTGCGTATATACAGAAAAAATCAAAACAGGAGCTTAACGAAATTTGAATTTGCGAATCCCAATACCGCTCATCCAGAGCAAAATGATGCCGTGGTAAAATCGTCTGATTTGCGTACTGCCGTAGGTGCGGTTTTTATAATGGATGGGCATGTTAATAATCGTGAGGTTGAGTTTTGCTGCGCCAAAGAGCAAATCAAAATCACCAAATGGATCGAAGTCGCCAAAATACGAACGGTTTTGTGCAAGCCGTTCGTAATCTTTTCTCCAAAGTACTTTTGTGCCACAGAGCGTGTCTGTGATGGTACGGTTTAAAATCCAAGAAAATAGTGCAGCAAAAAATTTGTTAGCGCAAAGGTTTAAATGTTGCATTGCATGGGATTCCATATCATATACTAATCGAGATCCATTAATGAAATCTGCTTTTTCTTGAGCCAAGGCATTAAAAAATTTTGGCAGTTCTTCGGGCGGGACGGTAAGGTCTGCATCTAAAATCATGAGAATGTCCCCGGTTGCATGTGCAAATCCCTTGCGCACCGCATCTCCTTTGCCGATGCCGTCTTGTTGGTGCCATGAAATTTTTTTTCCAGGATACTGTGCAATCGCCTGTTGTATGGAGGCAATCGTGGCATCGTGTGAGTTCCCCTCAACAAAAATTATTTCTGTGGATTTTCCCATTGTCGGGATGCGTTCTACTGCAGGTATGATATTGCCGGCTTCATTTCTGCACGGAATAATTATCGAAACGGTATAATCGGTTGATTGTGTTTTGATCGCTGCTGGTTGTGCCACAATCCATCGAGTTAGGCACATTCGGTTGATACAGGGTATCTTGGCGAGTATCTGGTTGAACACCGTTGAAATTATGGGGATATAGATAGGCATGAGCGTGCATTGTCCGGTTGCTACTATTTCAAACCCAGCCAGATGCAATAAGTTTATATATTCCTTTTGGCAGATCCATTGTTCGATGAGAGGCTTTTGGCGTAGACCGATTTTTTCTGTAAACCAAAAAAAGGGTCTCCAGGCAGATCCGTGAGTGGTAATGATAATGCGACTCTTTTCATGACACAATGATTTTAAGGCTTGTAAAAACAGCTGAATGTCTTGTTGATGGGCTATGGTAGAGATAAGAACGCAATCAAAGGGGCTTTGACTTACGGTATCAAGATTGGTTGAGTGATCAGCTTCCATGCGTAAAACCGTTGCGTTGTGTGGTATTAAAAGCGTATACAAAGATGTCAGTTGGTTGTCATAGTAACGGCCTAGCCATCGAAAAAACCTTTTTCTAATCACAGTAATTCCTCTTTACAAGCAATGATATAGTCTATAAAATCAGAGATTACTCAGTAGTCATATCATATTAACATGTTTATAGCTAAGGATATTTATGCCGATAATCCATTATTTTGGAGTTTGCGTAGGAGCTGCTCTCTTTGGGATTGCAGTCTTATTCTTTTTATTACAGAAAATAAAAAGTATTACCGTTGATCATAGTAAAGCGGAACACATAGCGAAAGCTATCCGTATTGGAGCTATGACCTTTCTCAGAGAAGAGTATAAAATTATTGCACTTGGTGTTGCATTGCTGGGTGCGATTATTGCATTTTTTATTGGTACAGCGGCGGCAGGGTGCTTTGTGGTAGGTTCATGCATCTCCATGCTCGCTGGTTTTATTGGTATGGTTGCTGCAACTGATGCAAACGTCCGTACTACAATGGCAGCAAAAAATGAGGGAGAGCATGGCGCTTTCTTGGTAGCATTTTTTGGTGGTGGTGTTATGGGGTTTGCCGTAGCATCATTTGGACTTTTAGGCGTGTCTACTCTTTTTTATCTTTTTTATGACCACGTACAGTTTATTACTTTGCTTACTTGTTTTAGTTTAGGTGCCAGTTTGGTGGCATTTTTTGCCCGTGTTGGTGGTGGTATTTATACCAAATCAGCTGACGTTGGCGCAGACTTAGTAGGTAAAATTGAAATCGGTATTCCTGAAGATGACCCTCGTAACCCAGCGGTAATTGCAGATAACGTAGGTGACTGCGTTGGAGACACAGCGGGTATGGGTGCAGATATTTACGAATCATATGTTGGAGCAATGGTTTCATCAATGATTTTGGCAATCACTGCGCATCCAGGCGATATAGTGTATCTAACATTACCATTGATTATTTCAGCAATTGGTTTAGTTGGCTCAGTAGTTGGACTCGTGTCTAACTTAGTATTACGTGCAGAGCCAGTTGCGATGTTACGTAATGCAACGTACATTGCTATGGGATTCTTTTTAATTGGTGCATATGGATATATGTCATATGTTGGAATTTCATCAGGATTATATGTTTCAGTAATCTTAGGATGTGTAGTTGGTGTGGTAATTGGTAAAATTACTGAATATTATACATCAAGTACCCCTATCGAAAAATTAGCAGATATATCCCGTTCAGGTGCTGCTACAAATATTATTTACGGTTTATCCATTGGTATGGAATCAACAGCAGCGCCGATTATTATTTTAGCAGGTGTTGTGCTTCTTGCCTTTGAATACGGCGGTGGATTGTTCGGTGTAACCCTTGCTGCAGTATCAATGCTTGCAACGGTGGGTATCACAATGACAGTTGATGCGTATGGGCCTATTGCGGATAACGCGGGTGGTATTGCAGAGATGTCAGGATTTGGTGAGCCGGTACGTAAAATTACTGATAAACTAGATGCCTTAGGTAACACAACAGCTGCAATGGGTAAAGGATTTGCAATTGGTTCAGCGCTTTTAACAGCACTTGCTATGTTTAATGCATATTCGCAAGCAGCAGGAATCGCGGTTCTTGATGTATTAGATCCATTTATTTTAGCTGGTATGTGCATCGGTGGCGCAATGCCATTTGTAGTCTCAGCACTAACTATGAGATCGGTGAGTGATGCTGCTTTAAAAATGGTATTAGAAGTTCGTCGACAATTCAGAGAAATTCCTGGATTGATGGAAGGAACTGCAGATCCAGATTATCAGCAGTGCATTGCAATCAGTACGCAAGCGGCATTACGTGAAATGATTTTGCCAGGAGTTCTAACAGTTGCTGTTCCTGTGTTTGTGCGATTTACCCTTGGCATTGAAGCGTTAGGAGGTCTCCTTGTAGGATCAACGCTTGTTGGTGTGCTTCTTGCGCTTATGATGGCTAATGGTGGTGGCGCATGGGATAACGCGAAGAAATACATTGAAGCAGGTCACTGCGGCGGTAAAGGATCAAATGCGCACATGTCAGCGATTATTGGCGACACGGTGGGCGACCCATTCAAAGATACATCAGGTCCAGCGCTTAATATTTTAATTAAGTTGATGTCTGTTGTGTCATTATTATTGGTATTAGTGTAATAACTAATATTCAGTATTTAGATTGAACCTGAAAAAGGGGGAGTTGAAAGACTCCCCCTTTTTGTTGCGCGTTGCGGTTTTTTGGGTGTTCAATTGCGTTATCGGTAGTTTATCTGCATAATATCTGCATGAAGTGTATGTATATAAAGCAAGGCAGATAAAGTAAGGATGATGTGATGAAATTTGAACCTGTATATCATATGACTCCCAAAATTGTCCAATCTCTTATGCGTATTGAAGCTGTTAAGACAAAAGTAGTACATCTACCATTAACGGCTTTCGTTTTACGCTCATTACGTGAAACGGCACGTCTGTATACAACGCATTATTCAACAATGATAGAAGGTAATCAGCTCGATCTAGATCAAATTAAAACGGTGCTTGAACATAAAGGGCATTTTCCTGGCAGAGAACGGGATGAAAGAGAAGTAAAGGGATACTATGCGGCATTGATGTATGTAGAAAAATGGGCAGCGGAACGGCATAATGTAACAGAAGCAATGATTAAAACAATACATGCACTTGTTATGGCCAGTGGACAGATAGCTATTACTCCTACGGTGTATCGCAGCGGCCAAAATGTGATACGAGACACGCATACACGGGCAATTGTTTATATGCCTCCTGCACATGAAGATGTTGCAGCACTAATGAAAGCATTGGTGAATTGGATTAATGAAAATCGTCTTATATTACCCTATCCTTTGGTCGCAGGCATTGCGCATTATCAATTTGCAACGATCCATCCGTATGATGATGGCAATGGGAGAACTGCACGCTTACTTACTACGGCCATTTTACATTTAGGTGGCTACGATTTAAAAGGTCTTTATTCTCTCGAGGAATATTATGCGCGTAATCTAGCAGCATATTATGATGCGATCAGTATAGGTGATTCACATAATTATTATATGGGGCGCGCAGAGGCTGATACCACAAAATGGGTTGAATATTTTATTACGGGTATGGCAGCTTCTTTTGAAGCCGTTTTGACACGGATGGAAGTAGCGCAAGATCATGGCGCAAGTGATCACAGCAGTCTATTGAGAAGGCTAGATCCAAAACAACGCAAGGCGTTAGAGCTATTTGCACAATTTGAGGTAGTCACAAGTCGGCAAATAGGAGAATTATTTGGTTTTAAACCCCGGACTAGTGCAGCGTTGTGCGTTGCGTGGGTTGAGCAAGGATTTTTAAGAATTGTTAATCCATCGAACAAAGCACGAACCTACACGCTTGGTGATGCATACAAAAGTTTTGTTAAATGATTTATGGGTAGATCTAAATCAAAAATATGATTATTTTCCTATTTCCTTGTCTTTATAGCGAGACAAAGCTTTACGTTCTGTCTCAGCTTGTTTTGCTTCAATTGCGGTTTTTCGGGTTAAGAAATTCTTATCAAGGTCTCTAAATGATAGATCTAAAAGTTTACTCAGACGATTGTTTGCAGTATCAGGCAGATCTTTTTGTGCTAGATATCTCAGAGATCTAATGATTGTCGTATCAACCCATGGATTGTACGTTGGGAAGATTTTTAGTGATGGCAATGCTTCCTTATAACCCTTTTCTAGGGTATCAACTTCGCTCAAAATTTCTTGAGGGGTTTTGTTTTCATCACGATATTGTTTGTAGCGGATTTCTGCTTCGGCATATGGATTACGTTCAACAATGACATGTACTCCATTTTCTAGTTGTTTAAATTGTACGTAAGGCATTATGTTGTTAGAGAGCACGAGGGAGCATGTTATTAATGATATTTTGAAGAAATGGTTCATATTGTTTTTACCCTTATAGTATTGTTATACATCTCTTTGTGCCCATTCAAACTCTACGTTTTTCTCTTTAAAGTTCATATTAATACCAACCAAAATAATCGCCTTGTTTTTATGCATATATTTTTCATAATACTTTTTTTGCATAATTTGGTTGAGCGCTTCTTGCGCTGAGCTATCATACTTAAATTCAAAAACAACAAAGCTATTTGCTGTTTCTAAAATAAGATCCGCCTTGCCACGACTTGAGGCAACTTCTGATTGTGGCCGCATGCCAAGTAAATCAAACATGAAGTGAAATAATGAATGGTAGTAGCTTTCTCGCGCAATATGCAAATTATGCGGGATGCTGGCAAACAGAGTTTTAACTGCATTACAAAACGATTCAAAGTCTTTTGTTTGAAGGGCTCTGCGCATACGCACAAGTTCCATTTGTAACACGTCGGGTGTAGTATACGCAAATGCCTGCATCAGATAGTCTTTGAATGATTCACGCACTTCTTGGTTGGGATAATCTAATGTAAAAATTTCAGTCAAAGAGTCATAATCAACAATCGTTAAATAACCGGTTTGTAAAAGCAGAGTAAACAGAGGAATATTATGAATATCAATTGAATCCAAGCCTCGTGCTGAAACTTCAATGATACTATGGATTTCAAGGTTGATTCCTTTTTGTCGTAACAGGGCTATCAGAAAACCGGGTGATCCAGTGTTAAACCAATAGTTCGCAAATTCTTTATTGTCTAAGCATGTTGTAACGGAAAGGGGGTTATACATAAGAGGTTTTTGCATATCTTTTGAGAAGCGGTATCCATCATACCAGTTTTTTAAATCTCTAAGGACTTCTTCTCTTGTTTTGCCTATATGTTGTGCAAGCACCTCTATTTGAGGAGAATAATAGGTAGTTAGTTCTTCGTGTGTGTAGCCAAATAGCTCCGCGGCTATGGGATCTAAAGATAGTTCTGTAAGATTATTTAGGCCAGAAAATAAAGATGTTTTTGCAAATTTGCTGACGCCGGTTATAAAAATAGCACGCCAGTTTGCTTCGAGTGATTTTACCGTAGCATAAAAAGCGCCCAGTGTTTTTCTGTTTTCTTCAGCAATGGGAAGGTTATCAATATGATCAACGATTGGCTTGTCGTATTCATCAATAAGTAATACTATTGGTCCAGACAATCTGAGTTGTTGAACGAGGTCATCAAACATGTTTTCTGGGGTGCTGATCATTAATTCTTTAAGATTATTGTTTTGTGCGATTTTTTGTAAAGCGAGACAAAAGTTTTGTTCAAATTGTTCTGAGGTTCTGTGTCCGATTTTGCCAAAGTCTAAGTGTATAACGGGATGCGTTGGCCAATCATAATTACCGTTTCTGCCAATCCAGTATTCGTTAAATAATTCTTTTTTCCCTGAAAATATTGCTTTAAGGGTAGAGATAAATAGGGATTTTCCAAAACGGCGGGGGCGAGATACAAAATAAAAATGTTTTTTGTTAGGTGCGGTTATGAGGGCATGGATATGTTTGGTTTTGTCAACATAGATGCGATTTTCTTTAACAAAATCGTCAAATATGCTGTAGTGTATCCCCAGACTTTTTGGCTGATTAGTCATAACAATCGACCTTTGCTTATATATTAGATTTTTACTATCTCTTAATCAGTCTACCAATAGTCTTTTTTTTTGCCATCCGCTCTCTTGTTGGCTTGTGGGTCTAGGGGTGCTACTGTCTGATATAGGTATGATATCAGTGAAGTGAAAGGAGTTTGGGTATGGATAAGATAATAATTACGTACGAAAATAGTGGAGTGACCGTTGATGAAATTGCAGCGGTTGGAAAGCGATTGCAACCAGAAATCGAACGAGTAAACCAAGCGTGTGCCACGGGATATGAATCTGATTATGCATCGATCAATCTTCCGGCAGACGCAGGAGCGTTACGCGCAATACATGAAGTGCTTACAGCGAAAAAAAAATTACGCCCAACATTGTTATTATTAATAGGCATGGGGGGATCGAGTTTGGGAACTATTGCGCTTTTGAGCACACTAAAAGGTTCCTTTTTTAATGAGACCTCCCCAGACACACAATTTTATTGCGCTGATACGGTTGATCCAGATTACATTGAACAGCTTGTTTTTCTGGTCGAGCGTACATTACGAAACCACGCACGTGTGCTGATTGTAGTGGCCAGTAAATCGGGCACCACGGTAGAAACCACGGTAAACTTTGAAATCTTTCTTTCATTACTTAAAAAATATAAACCAGATACCTATGCGGATTGTGTTGTCGTTATTACTGATCATGGATCAGCATTATGGCAGTTAGCATCAGCACAGCAGTTTACCGCGCTTGCAGTGCCAAAGCAGGTTGGCGGTCGGTATTCGGTTTTTTCTCCCATCGGTCTATTTCCGTTAGGAATGTTGGGTGTTGATATTGATGAACTGCTTGCAGGTGCAAAGATGGCAGTAGATGTTTGTACTGGTATGGATATACAAACTAATAGTGCAGCGTTAACGGCGGCTATTTTATTTTTGCAGTACAAACAAGGATACACCATTCATGATTTGTTTTTGTTTGGAACAGATCTAAAAGATCTTGGCCGTTGGTATCAGCAGTTAGTAGCAGAAAGTGTTGCAAAAGAATATGATCGCACCGGAAATCGAGTTGAAGCTGGTATCACGCCAACAGTTTCGATAGGAACTACTGACTTGCATTCGTTAGCGCAATTACATTTGGGCGGACGGCGAGATACATTTAGCTCTTTTGTTTTTGTTAAAGAGGGGGCCGAGTTACCAATACCACGATTACAAGAATTTTCATCCATGCCAGAAGCGGTGCACGATATTTCTGTGGCAGATCTATTTCATGCAATTGGTGACGGTGTAATGCAGGCATATATTGCATCAAAACGCCCCTTTATAAAAATCGAGATCAATAAAAAAAATAGTTGGGATCTTGGCTATTTTATGCAGTACAAAATGATCGAAATAATGTATCTTGGGTTTCTTATGGATGTAAATCCGTTTGATCAACCGAATGTAGAATTGTATAAGCAAAAAACTCGAGAGATTTTATCACATGAATCTAAATGAATGTACTTTTATTATATTTGGAGCATCTGGTCATTTAGCCAGTAGCAAACTTTTTCCTGCATTGTATGTGTTAGTTAAAGAGAAAAAAATAAGTAATTTTGCGGTGGTTGGTGCTGCATGGGGCGATGTAACCATCGATGAAATTTTCCAATCCGTTGCTACTCATATTGCGGATATAGATGAAGCAGTGTTAAGTCAGTTGAAAAGTCGCAGCTCTTATGTACGTGTTGATTTTACTCACACGATAGATTTTGATCGCTTATACGCGCACGTGCAAACAGTTGAATCCGACTATAATCTTGCGGGAAACCGTATTGTATACTGTGCAACGGCATCAGAATATTTTTCTCCTATTACTGAGTATTGTGCTAAGTCTGGACTGGTACAAAAAACATCTCCTTCCACAAATCCGTGGCATCGTATTGTGTATGAAAAACCATTTGGTAAAGATTTAGCATCAGCACATGCGATTAATACGTGCATAGCATCCCATTTCCAAGAGCATCAAATCTATCGAGTGGATCATTACCTGACCAAAGAAGTGGTTGGTAATATTGCATTAATCAGATTTACTAACTGTGTCTTTGAACCGCTTTGGAATAATCGGTATATCGATAGTGTGCAAATTGTGGTAAGTGAAGATGCCGGTATTGGTGGGCGGGGTGGTTATTATGATAAGTATGGCGCCCTTAAAGATATGGTGCAGAATCATATGCTTGAGCTTGTTGCATTAATTGGTATGGAAACTCCTGAGCATTTATCGGGCGAATATATTCGCAATGAGCGGGTGACGATCATTAAGCAGATTCAAGTGGTAGATGCAATGCTTGGGCAATATGAGGGATATACAGATGAGCAAGATGTTGCGACCCACTCTCATACAGAAACCTTTGCGCAGGCATATTTGCGCGTGAATAACCGGCGATGGAATGGAGTACCTTTTTATTTAAAGACGGGAAAATACCTAAAAAAGAAAGAGGCGGTGATTCATGTCAAATTTAAACAGGTCGATTGTTTATTGTCTAAAAATTGTCCCAGCGATTCAAACTATTTAACTATTCAAATTGGTCCGAAAGCTACTTTTTCATTAAGCTTAAATGCGAAAAAACCGGGCGAGACTGATGAAGTTATTCCGGTGAGCATGGATTTTTGCCATAGCTGTACTTTTGGGGCGGTAACTCCCGAAGCATACGAAGTGGTTTTACAAGAAGTATTACGAGGCGAGCAATCAATTTCGGTACGGTTCGATGAAATAGAAGCTGCATGGACCGTAGTTGATCAGATTGCCGAGATGCATTTGCCCGTATATGCATACAAGAAGAATTCAGATGGGCCTCAAGAATCAGTAGAATTTGATAAAAAACATGGTATAAGGTGGCGTTCATGAAATTAGGGATTATTGGATTGGGCAGAATGGGGCTTGCTATAGCGCAACGATCTCTTGAAGGTGCGCATGAAGTTGTTGGATTTGATTTTTCTGCAGACGCATGCCGAGCAGCGCAGCAAGCTGGCGTGCAGATCGTTGAGTCAGTTGAAGCTGTTGCACGCGCAACCGATATTGTTTGGTTAATGGTGCCAGCAGGAGATCCCGTTGATCAGGTAATTGCTGCAATAAAACCGGTGCTACGTGCAGGAGCAATTATTGTTGATGGCGGCAATAGTAATTTTAGTGATTCGATCCGTCGATATGCTGATTGTGCAAAAGATCATGTTGCATTTTTAGATTGTGGTACATCGGGTGGATTGCGTGGCAGAGATGTTGGGTTTTCATTAATGATCGGTGGAGACAAAACTGCGTATGAAACATTGATAACACTCTTTACTGCTATAGCTGCGCCACATGGTTTTGCTTTAGTAGGGCCAGCAGGTGCAGGGCACTACGTAAAGATGGTACATAACGGTATAGAATACGGGTTGATGCAGGCATACGCAGAAGGTTTTCATCTCATTAAAGATGGGAGCTTTAAGGCAGATAATTTAGATTTAGAACAGATAACCACGGTGTGGAATAATGGGAGCGTTATACGCTCATTTTTGTTAGAACTTGCGCATGATATTTTTAAAAAAGATCAGCAGCTGGATGCCATTTCTGGATCAGTTGATGAGACCGGTATGGGTAAATGGACAGTAGATGATGCGCATAAACATGCGGTTCCAGTACCAGTGATCGAGCAATCTTTGGTTGTGAGAGCGCAGTCTCGTAAAACGGGCGGTAACTATGGAACTAAAGTGGTTGCAATGTTGAGAAAGGCCTTTGGTGGGCATGCGGTTAAACAGCAATAGTTAGGAGTGAAATTTTCATGAAATTATATGATATTAGTTGGCCGATAACTCCTGATGTTACGGAATATAAAGATAAAAAAACAGTTGCATTAGAGCAGGTCAAAACGTTTGAACGAGATAATGTACGTGAATCAATTATTCATTTGGGTAGTCATACCGGTACCCATATTGATGCGCCGTCACATTTTTTAAAAGATGGGGCAACGATTGATCAAATGCCATTCACAGCCACCATTGGTTTTTGCAGAGTACTTGATTTGCAGACGGTCCTTGATGTCATCACTCGTGCTGATTTAGAGCGGTTTGAAATACAGGCAGATGATATCGTTTTGTGCAAAACTGCCAACAGCATGCACGATTGTACGCAACCATTTGCATCGCAATTTATTTATTTGGATGGATCAGCGGCGGAATATTTAGTATCAAAAAAAGTGAAAGCCGTAGGGATTGATTATTTGGGGATAGAACGGAATCAGCCGAATCATGAAACTCATATGGTTTTGATGCAGCATGATATTGCAGTTATTGAAGGATTGCGCCTTGGCCATGTGCCAGCGGGTAGTTTTTTCTTATGGTGCGTGCCACTTGCAGTAGTCGGTCTTGAGGCTGCTCCAGCGCGTGCGATATTGATAGAAGAATGACCCGATTTTGAATTAAAAATAGCCAGCGGATAGTGAACTTGCCACTATCCGCTGGCTTTATTTTATGATGCTACGATTCTTTAAAAGAAGCCTTGTGCTGTTGGAATGTATCGTCTCGCAGCTTCTTCTTCCTCTTTAACTATTTCTTTTCCCAGTTGAAGAGCTTGCTGTGCGTCTTGCAGAGCATTTTCTAAAATCGGACGCTCCTGTTCTTTAAAACCAGAGCGCTCGATTATCCTGACGTTCTCGGTAATGGTTTGCAATTGAGGGAAAGGGAAGTTTCGAATAGATTTTGCTTCTCGCAATAGTGGACCTGCGATTAGATAATATTCCCCGATGTTTCTTTTTTTAGCCGGTTTTGCTACTTGATCTGCTCGTTCTTCACGCATTTTAACAACGGGCGGATTTACTTTTTGTGCTTTTAAAAAGCGCTCTTCTTTTATATCTTCTTCGCCTTCTTCTGCGGCTTCTCTATGAGCTTTTCTTTCTTCTTCTTGTTCGCCGAGATATCCGATATTACGGGCGCGTTGTGCTTCTTCAAATTGTCGTTCTAAGAACGCATCATACTCTTGCGCAGATTGATTTAATATTGCTCGCATCTGATCATCTTCCTCTTCAGCTGCGGGTGCTCGTCACACTTGGTGTTAACATACATCCTATCAAGCCAGTAAGTAGCAATTGTTTTAGTGATAATTTCATTGAGCCTCCTCGTATTGTTATTAAATGGTTATATTTATATTATTTTTAATAATATCCCATGCCGCCAAGATCAGTCATTGATCTGGTGATGTTTTGTAGGTTCATTTCTTCTTGTGCTTCTTTTTTTCCCTGCTCAAATTCTTCATTTATAGTATCTTCAATTGCTGTAATAAATTCTGTCAGGTTTTCTGTATCAGGAGTTGCGGATTTTAAATTCTTAATGCCTTCTTCGATTGCACGTATACGAGACAGAGGAAAGTTATTACTACTTTCTGCAATATTGAGCTTGCGTTGTGCTCTATTTAAAATTTTTATTATATCAAGGCTCCCAGCACGCAAACTATCTTGGTATCTTCTCATTTTTCGTTCTTCTTCATCACGTGCGGCTGATGTTAGCGATGCAACAAATGCAGCTTTCATCTCAGGATCTTCTTCTGTCTCTTCTTCGTCTTTCATTGCTGTAGATTCTGTTTCAGCATCCTGATCGATAAACGGTATACGTAAGACGCCAGTGCTCAGCAAGCGTGCATCTCGTTCTTTTTCTTCTTCTTGTTGTTTCAGATCGTCCCTTTCAGTTGCTGATGAGGGTATTTCGGATGGTTCAAATGTTGCTTGTGGCTCTGTTGGTTGTGGTTGACGAAGAACTCTTTCAAGTTCTCTGAGCTCACTTGCGTTGTAACCAGCAGCTTTGGCCTGCTTTAGTTCCCATTGTATTTCCTGTTCAGCCATATCTTCTGATTGTGCGGCTGATTTTGTTATGAATGGAGTAAGAAAAAGGCTTATTATTAAGAATTTCTTAATTGATTGCTGTATTGGATGTTTCATAAGACTCCTTGTTATTTATAGCGCAATGTTTCCATATGAAACAATTATACCATTCTTATGATATTAAAATCAATGGTTATTGTTTCTATAAGAAATCTCTCAATGAGTAGGTGGTTGAGGGTATAACCACCTACTTATTGAGAGATAAAATGATAATTTATTGATTAAAAGGCTTATTTAGCCTCTTTTTTGCGATTCAATCGATTTTTTAGCTTTTGGAGCCTTGTTTCTTTCTTGGGCTTTGCGTTTTCTTCTTGTTTTGGAGTAGCAGCGGGTTGTTCCATACGAGAGAGCAGGTTTTGATAATCTGATTGACGTGCTCCTCGAGCAAATTCATCTTTGATACGGGTATTAATTTTTTCAATCCATTCTGGCAGATCTGCTCTTGATGGATTAGCGGATTTGAGTAACGCAATTCCTTTTTGTATTGCTTGAATCTGTTTAGGAGGAAAGTGAGGCATTGTTTGTGCGGTAGCAAGTAATTGTTGGGCGTCAATAATACTTGGTTGTGTTATGCTGTTTTTTTGTAATTCTGCTGCGATATGTTCTATTGGCTTCGCTTTCCATATATGCACTATTCCTTTGCTATCTTGCGTGATCAATGATTGGTTGTGCGAGCTAATGATGATTTTTATGATGGTGTCAGCAGAATCACTTTTGATTACTCTGAGTGGCATGCCCGTATTTGCAGACCAGAGGCGTATGGTGCCATCAGCAGCTCCCGTTGCAAGATATGTATTATCATCGCTGATTGCAATAGATCGGAGTGCGCCGGTGTGGCCAGTTAAGGTAAGAATGGATTTGCCGGTGTTGATATTCCATATATGTGCAGTATGATCCTTCGATCCTGTAGCAATGAATCGGTTATTTGGGCTGAGTGCCATACAATAGATTGCATCAGTATGACCGGTAAGAGTATGCAGAAGCTCACCTGTTTTAGTTTCCCAAATACGTGCAGTGTGATCCCATGAACTGGTGACAATCAGTTTATTATTTGCACTGATGAGTATCCCATCAATACCGTTTTCATGACCGGTGAGAGGCAGTCCAATCAGTTCGCCAGTGGCAGCATTCCATAATCGTGCAGTGGCATCAAAAGATCCAGTTGCAACTATTTTGCTGTCATTACTGATTGCTACAGCAGAGATTTTATCGGTATGCCCACTGAGAACAAATGAGAGTGTTCCTGTACTCATATTCCATATTCGAGCAGTTTGATCACGAGACCCAGTTACTATGATTGCACCATTATTACTGATGGCAATGGTGGATATCATGTCAGTATGTCCTACAAGTTTATGTACAATCGCACCTTTTGCGCTATCAATAATACATGCAATATAATCTTCGCCTCCCGTTATTATGAATCGATTATCTGGGCTGAATGCGATTGTTTCTATACGTTCGGTATGAGCTTTTATTGTGTGAAGCAATGCTGTGGTAGCGAGATCCCAAATTTGTACTACTCCGTTAAATGATCCTGTAGCAAGAATTTTATTATTTGGGCTGATAGCAATGGCGGATATTTTATGATTAGGAAGTGTGATAGCGTCTAATTGTTCAACGCCATTATTTTCAAAAAGATTCTGTTGGGCAAAACCTTCGATATGTTCACCCAGTTCAAGAGGAAGTTTTGTAATAAGCTTCTGCAATTCGGCATCAGTATAGATTCGTTCTTTTTTTTCTTCTTGGTATAGCGCAGCAGCTGCTGCAGATTGCATAGTGTATGGAGTGAATAGTAAAATGGGGATACAGCTTATTGCAAAGAGCTTTTGTTTTAAAAACTTCAAGATAAACCTCCATTTTTATTTTTACCTTTGTTTCTTATTAAGAATAATTATACAAATTTTAATACATTGGATTCAATAGTTTAAAGGCTTTTATTGGATCTATTGCGAATCTTTTTCAACTTTGTTATAGAATATGCATTATATGGCTGTCAAAAGTGCAGTTTCGCAAGAGCTCTATTTCATCATTCTATTGCGCAAGCAGCATGAGTAAGCCTTTATTGGCCTCCTATTGCGCATGCATGTGCGAGTTTTTAAAAGAAAGGACCTATTCGGGTAGGTCCTTGGAAAAGATCGATTGTATGAGCGCGATTTTTTTAGTTACGTGGCAGGCGTTACTTCAGCACGGATATTTTGCAGTACAGAAAGTTTTTGTGGTTTCCAGGCTTTTACAACAGTGGCTGTATTGATGAAGAGTTTTAAGGGGTTTTGTGATAATGGTTGTGGTTTTACGAGATACAGAATAGAGCATGGTAATGACTTTTTAGATCTTCCTTGTTGAATGCTCCATAATAACACTGTTCCTTCTGGCGAAGCTGATGAAACAAACTGAGTTATGCTCAGTGCTGTTAGTAAGGTGATCATGAATAGTGCAGTATGATTAGTCTTGAAAACCATTATGTTACTCCAAAATAGAAGATTATTAATAAAATTATTGCGCATATGATGACAAAAATAGAGAGGGTTGTATACAAAAACAACCGGCTCTATTTTTTTAACGGTCAAAAACTAATGTTGCTCATGCATAGGCCTCCAGAGGCGCAAGCAAGCTCCTTTATTTTTTTTGGTAAGAATCCTTGTTCCGGATTCATTTACCTGGGGGGTTCCATAACGCATAAAGTTGAAAACGCGTTTATTGCTTATCCCGTCTCTTGCATTACCAACAGTTACTTGATAAGCGTCTGCAACTGCATAGCCCCCCGTATCGTTAATTGCCAGTGAGTGTAGTATACCTGGAAAGGAACCAATGCGTTGGTTTCGATGATAATTTGCGAGATTATCTGAGAGGCATGCCTTGATATAATGTTCATGACGAGCATTGTCGGCCATACGGCGGTTGCAGAGGCCTCCTGCTGATTCGTCATATCCGATAGCAATCGAGGTATTGCTACAAGCGATTGTAGTAGGATCACTGTCTAATCCCATCTCGCAGGTTGGAGTTTTAGCATAAGAATCAGTAATTGCTGCAGTGACCATGGTGTGACCATCGGAGGAGGTGCTGAGCAAACAGATGGGATATTGATGATTCATGAGCTGCGAATGGGCGATTTGATTGTTTGTATTCCACATATGCACATTCATATTGCCGCCAGTAGAAATAATGTGATCAGCATGATCGAAGGTAATTACCCCGATTCTATCACGTTTGTTTTGTCGAAGCTTTCTTTTTATGATCCCCGTTATACCATCAATGACATGTATGACATTAATTTTTTTTAGTGCTACCACAATAGAGCTGCCATCAGAGTTTACTGCAAGCAATCTAATATGCTTTGTATGTTTAATATCGCGTGCGGTTTTATTGGCGGTGTTATAGATTCGTATTTTAGCTATATGCTTTGTTGCGATATGTTTGCCATTTTTGCTCCAAGCTATTAGTCGAGCGGGGTCTTGTGCATTATCCCAGACCATTGTGGGACATACGGTCGTTGCTAGGGGATCAAAAAGATCTTTCGGCTGGTACGCGACAAAGCCTTTTATCATCTGAAAGATGGGGGGTGGTAGCGTTCTAAGACCGCCAGTCAGTTTAATGAACTCTTCTTCTGCTGGCGCAATAACTTCTTTTTGTTCTTCTTGCCCAGCTGCTGGGTGTAGGCCAGATGAAAAAAAGATGCAAAGAGCGAATAAAAGAATTTTAGAGCGCGGTATTATCATATTCGTTCCGATTTAATAATTGCTTATAATCTATTTCTTATTGTGCTGTCGCTTGAGCAAGGCGTTGTTCAGCCGAACGTGCGGAACGAGCGATGGCGGCTGATGGAGGGTTCGGTTTAAAAATGACTAACTTCGTGCCGTCATTTGCGTTGGTAAGAACGTAGCCGCCATTTGAGCTTACTGTGGGTATACCTTGTGCGCTGAAATTGAACGCGCGAAGGAAGCGAGTGGGAAATTGTTTCCAGTTCCAAATGCTTATCTTTTTGTCGTCTCCGACAATGAGTTTATAATCATTATTTAAGGCTAAGGAATGTACTTTTTCGGTGAAAATCTCCACAGCTCCATACTCTTTTTTAGGATTATGACCATAGATCGGAACTCTTGTATGTCTTTTGTTTGATTTATAAGCAATAGGATAATGGCGCTGTGCTTTCGGCACAGGTATTGCTGGAACAATTATGTCACTATGAGCAGCGAGTGCTGTAGCAGAGTCAGGTAAAAAATGATTAGCGTTATCGCTCTCGGGGCCTATCATTATACCAGTACTTGAAGATGAGGCGATGTTACCATTGGCAAACGCTTTTATCATTGTTATATAACAATCATGATCTGCATGGTGTGTGTGTTTAATGCAATGTGACTGAGGGTCCCATGTATATACTGCATTATGGCCTGTGCTCAGAACTTCATCATTATTATTGAAGGCGAGCGCAGATAAACACCGTATAGCATCTTTTTTAAGATGATCAGGTGCTATAACGTGAGCAAGCTGTCCGGTTGTGCTGTTAATAAGATGAATTGATGCATTTCTTTCAAGATCATTTTCATCAGCAGGGACTGCTGCTATGGTTTGTCCGTCGGAGCTAATAGCGAGTAAGCGCAGTATGTCATTGTGTTCAAATTTTCGATGTAATGTGTTAGCGATGGTATCCCATACGCGTATTAAGCGTGCGTGTTTAGTGACAATGAATTGATCATTATTGCTATACGCAACCAGTTGTGCAGGATCTGCGGGATTATTCCAAATGGTTGTTGGATATAACGTGGTTGCTTCTGGATCAAAGAGGCTTTTGTAATCTAAACAACTATCAATCTTGTCTCCGAGCGGTGCAGCAAGGTTACTGATACGGCGGATTAATGCAATATGTTTTTGGTCGAGGCTCATTTTTTCTTTTTGTTCTTCTTGCTCAGCGGCTGGGTATAGGATAGATGGAAAAATGATGCAGAAGCTGAATAGTAGAGCGCGTGTTGTTTTATTGGTAAGCATATTTTTTTGATTTGTAAGATGTTTTATATGTTTGTACGGGCTTAATTATGCTTAAAATATGCAAACAAAACAAGGACTGATAGAAAATAAGTGCTTGCACATGAGAATATGAAAAAAATAATCGGTTGTTTTTTAGGCAACCGATTATCAATTCTTATGCTATAAAAAGCGTTGTGTGTATATCGCTATTAATAGAGTCCTCCCATGCCCGTTATATCAGCAGCAAAATCAGCCCGTTGTTGTTGCTGGGCTTTGAGTTGCTGAGATTTTTCAGCAGCGGCTACTTTTCCTATGGCAAGTGTTTCTTGAATAAGCTTTCTGTTTGTTGTGAGAGATGTTTTAAACGCTTTTATGTCTCTAACAACGTTGGTTTGACGTTGTAATCTGGCTAAATCTTGCTGCATTTGTCCAACAGTGCTTTCATTAAAATGCTCGGTTGCTTGTGCTTCTTGAATATTGTCTTGGGCTTCCCGAATGATAATATTTCTTAGATGCTCTGCTCTTGGTACCACTAATCTTTGTTCAATGGAATCGTGTAGAAGAGAAATTTCTCGATTAATAGCATCAAAGAGCGAACGACGTTCTGTCTGATAAAATTCAAAAGGGAGTGTGCTAAAGTCCTCTATATCTTGTTTTATTGCACGGTGAACTGCTTCTTCAGAGGAGAGATAGGTAGCCTGTTGCAACATAGCAGAAGCCGCGTTTCTGGCAGCAGCAAGTAGCTGCGCTACCCTCGGTCTAATGACTTCGGGTTGGTAGCCTATATATCGTTCTGGTGTGTAACGGGTTCCGGTACGCAGCTCTATGACTTCAGGGCGCTCATCTTCATCACTTGATACTTCTGGGTCAATGTTGTCTTGCTCTTTTCTTTCATCCTCATGTGCTGCTGGAATGGCTGCCGCTGCATTTCGTTCTTTTCTTTCTTCGTCGTCCTCGAGCTGGGTTGTTGCCCAATTTCGCCAGAATGTTCGTTCTAATTCTTGGTTATATCGTGCGGTTTCCTCTTCATATGCTTGCTGAGAGAGAGCGAGCACATGTTGTAGTTCTGGATCAACTTCTTCCGCGGCTTCCGCAGCAGATTGTATTATGCATGGTGCAAAAAGGAGAGCTGCTAAGCTGGCAACGAGGTATCGCTTGTTTGTAATGTTCATAGAAAAAATCCTTTGATATTGCGTTTTTATTTGTGATTAAAAATTTTTCATCTGAATGATAATAGCAAAAGTAATGATAAAAAGACAGTGTTTTGTATGTTTAAAAATGCAAATACACCCGTTTTTACACGGGTGTATTACCTAATCACATGTTTTAAATCTGCAGAAACTCTTATCCCTGTAGCAGGGTAATGATGCGTTCACCAAATTCGCGTGCAGAAGCTGAATAGCAGAGCGCGTGTTGTTTTATTGGTAAGCATATTTTTTTGATTTGTAAGATGTTTTATATGTTTGTACGGGCTTAATTATGCTTAAAATATGCAAACAAAACAAGGACTGATAGAAAATAAGTGCTTGCAAATGATGATCTGAAAAAAATAATCGGTTGTTTTTTAGGCAACCGATTATCAATTCTTATGCTATAAAAAGCGTTGTGTGTATATCGCTATTAATAAAATCCGCCCATGCCCGTTATATCAGCAGCAAAATCAGCTTGTTGATGTTTTTGTTTTTTGAGGTGCTCAGCGGCTACTTTTCCGTTCTCAAGTTCATTTTTAATAGACTTGTCATTAAGAATCCTTTTCTGAAGCATAATAATAAGGGAAATAGTAATGATAATTACCGTAAAATACATGTCGACTAGAAACCAGCTGTATCGAAGTATGATGGCAATTCTTCTTCCTTAGGCGGGTTTTTTCTTTCAAGAACTTCCTTATGCTGTACCTCGATTCCGGCTTCAAATAAATCATTAACGGTCTTTGAAATTTTGGAGAGGTCTTGCGCCTGATAACTGCCATTTAAAATATGTGTTTGATAGCGATTGAGCATATTTTTGTTGAATACGGGGAAGTATGCCATGCCTGCGGCTTGCGTTAATTTATCTTGAATGTCTGCAAGGACTCTTTGGCCCATTTCGCCATATAGTGTTTGCTGTCTAGGATGGACGGTAGCCTCGGATTCTTTCTCTTCTTCTTCTTCTTCTTCAGCCCTGCCACCAGCTCTTTGTGCGCGTTTATAGTCTTCGCGTTGTTTCTCTTCATATTCTTGTCTTGTAGATGCCAATAATGCTCTTACCTCAGGATCTTCCTCTTCAGATTGGTATCCTGATTCCTCATTATAAAGATCATACGCTGATTGCATTACGCCTGACAACAAAGTGAGGCCAACAAAGCTCATAAAATACCATTTTTTTGTCATTTTCATAATTATCCTTTTGTTTGAATGGTCTTTTTATTTAACTATGGATTATTCTATATGAAAACATAGTATCATGATTCGTGGTAATAAAACAAGGGTTTTGTGCTTTGATATACAAAAATACACCCGCTTTTATACGGGTGTATTACCTAATCACATGTTTTAAATCTGCAGAAACTCTTATCCCTGTAGCAGGGTAATGATGCGTTCACCAAATTCGCGTGCGGCGCTTGGACCGATTGCCGTGATGATTGCGTCATCAACAATTACTTCTTTTGGGTCATAGTGTACATCATATTCTTTATAAATTCCGCCCAGAAGATTATCACCATTCCATCCAGTTGCATGTCTTCCTTTTAGGATTTCTGCGTGTGCAAGGATGCGAGTAGAGATGCAAATTGCTCCGATTACTTTTTTTTGATGCGCTGCAGCGGTAAGCAGATTATAACTATCTTGATTATCAAGATTTTCTAATGCTCCGGGGCCGCCGATGAAAAAAATGCCATCGTAATTTGCAGCATTCACACTATTAATTAAAAAATCAACTTCAGTAGTCGAGCCGTCAGAGGCGACCGCAGTGCCGAGGTTATTGCTTGCGGTGAATATTTGAAACCCTGCCTGCTCAATGAGCTTTCTGGGAACTTCATATTCAACTGGTTGATATCCCTGATGTGCAATAACAAAAAGAATAGTATTTGTCGCCATTGTTCACTTTCGTTTTTCTACAAAGAAGGTTGCTACTGTCACTAAGATAAACGATTATCGGATAGTTCTTTATTGTTTATATACTTTGCAGAATAGAAGGTAATGTCGTTGTTGTCAATCTGTGTATGGATGGCACACGCGGGATATGAAATGGTGGGAGTCTTAATCTTTTCTGATAATGGGGTTATGACAATTGTGGTGTCTGGTGACATTGGGATGCTTACCGAGTGTTGCGCAAATCGTACAAGATTTATTTTTTTTTCGATACATGCTCTTCGCATAGCTCCATAAGCATATAACCCAGATTTTTTCATGGTCTCCTCCCAGCAGACTAGATAGATATTTTTAATGGTAACGCAATGGGTAAGGCGCGTAATGGCGTTAAATAAGCTGATTCCTGGCTGTAGTAGGATCAGATGATCGATGGTTGTTTGACCTGTCTGTTGCATGAACTGCGGTAAAAATCGGTACTGCACCCATGATTCGGCGGAAATGCGTTGTCCAAGATAACCAGGATCAATAACGGTAGTGCAGTTATTTTTAGATATGATATGGAGCTGTCCTTTATTACATGCAATGGTGGTGTGGTTGTTTGCTGGCCGTGCAAAGTAGCTATATCCGCAGATGGTAATTAAAAGGGCGATAAAACAGATAATGCTCAACCATTGGGTGCGAGTTTTCTGATGAATTATAATAAAAAGTGCCACAATTGGCAGAAGAAGTAAGAGCGGCATTGGTGGTGCGATAAATCCGACGAGCCAATCAAGTTGTGGGATGTTCAGTATTTTGAACCATACTATAGTGATTTTTTCTAGCGCATAGATAAGCCATCCTTGCGGAATATACAGCAGCTCGCAAAAAAAGATGAGGCAAGAGAGTGATAAGAAAACGGTTAGAAATGGGGTAAAAATCAAATTACCCAAAATAGTTAATGCAGATACGGGTAGACCCCATGCGACCAAAATCGGTAAAGAAAAAATGGTCAGAAATAGTTGTAATTGCAAAAAATCTAACAACCAGTTTTGCAACCACTCAGTAGTTTTGCGTGTATAATTTCCTATGTTCATACAGCTGTATAGTAGCATGATTTATTGGGTAAGTCAGTATAACTATTGCTGTTTGGTTGATTGTGTCATTATCCTGGTGACGGTCTGTTAATCTTGGGTAGTAATAGGTAAAGGAGAGCGGATGAAAAATATACGATCTAGCAAATTGAGAGATTATTGGAGAAGTACTGTGGATTCAGTGCATTGTAAAATATCCCGTGGTGCTGAAGGGATTGCAAAGATGATTGGGTATGCGCGTAAGGAAAACTGGCGTAAGCGTGAGCACCAGCATCACAGTCAACATGATCATTATCAGCATAATCATCGTAATGATAAAAAATAGGTTTTTGTTTTTGGAGAATTGCAATGGGCGCACCGGATACAAAAAAACTATTTCTTGAATATAAGGCGTATAACATGCGCCTTTCTTCTTTGATAATGACCACAAAAGCCGGATCAGGGCATGTAACGTCATGTCTTTCTGCAGCAGATATTGTGGCAGCACTTTTTTTTGATGCAATGCAGTATGACCCGCGTGATCCTGACAATCCTGATAATGATCGATTTATCTTATCAAAGGGGCATGCAGCGCCTATTTTGTATGCAGCATGGAAAGAGGCCGGTGTGCTGACTGAGCACGATTTACTTTCTTACCGCCGGTTTGATTCTGAGTTAGAAGGCCATCCAACGCGTCGTTTTAAATATACTGAAAGCGCAACCGGTTCGCTGGGTATTGGACTATCAATTGGTGCAGGTATGGCATTGGCCGCCAAAATGGATGCACGGAACTATCGTACGTTTGTGTTGATGGGGGATGCTGAGATAGCAGAGGGATCAATTTGGGAGGCGGTTGAACTCGCTGCACATTATAAGCTCAATAATTTGATTGGCATTGTTGACTGTAATCGGTTGGGGCAGAGTGATGAATCATTACACGGTCATCATGTTCAGCGATTTGCCGATAAATTTAAAGCATTTGGTTGTCAGACGTATAGTATAGATGGTCACGATATGCAGGAGATTATTGGCACCTTACATCGAGCTCTTGCCCATGCGGATCAGTCTGATCAGCCGGTTATTATTTTGGCAAAAACATTTAAAGGCCATGGGGTACAACTGTTTGAAAATAAAGAAAACTTTCATGGCAAAGCATTAGATGAACAACAGCTTGCTGTTGCGGTGACACAACTTGCGCATACATTTCCAGCTGCAGCGCAGTATAAAAATGATGAGTATGTGTGGGCGCCACAATTGCCGCAGGTAATAAAAAAAACGGTACCAGCTGGATGCGTGGGGGTTGATTTTCACGATCCGGTGTATGCACTTGGTGATATGGTCGCAACGCGTAAAGCATATGGAGATGCGGTGACCGCCCTTGGGCGTGTTTGTGAGCAGGTGATCTGTTTGGATGCAGAAGTAAAAAATTCTACTTTCGCAGAGATTTTCGAACATCGTTTTCCAAAACGATTTATACAATGTTTTGTCGCAGAACAAAATATGGTGAGCATGGGGGTTGGACTTGAGCGACGGGGTAAAATGCCATTCATTTCTACATTTTCAGTTTTTTTCAGTCGTGCATATGATCAGATTCGAATGGCTGCAATCAGCAATGCAAATCTACGCCTGGTTGGTTCCCATGCGGGAATCTCGATCGGTCAAGATGGCCCTTCGCAAATGGGGTTGGAAGATATTGCGTTAATGGCGGCATTGCCAGGTTCTGTGGTGCTGTATCCGAGTGATGCAATTAGTACGCATGTGTTAGTTGGTGCAATGGCTGAATATAATCAGGGAATTAGTTATTTGCGTACCACGCGCATGGAAACGCCAGTGCTGTATCCAACGTACGAAGATTTTTATATTGGTGGATGCAAAGTAGTGCGCCAGAGCGATCAGGATGCTGCATGCGTAGTTGCTGCCGGGGTCACCCTGCACCAAGCACTTGCAGCATATGATCAATTACTGCGAGAAGGAATTTCCATTGCTGTGATTGATTTATATTCAATCAAGCCGCTCGATTATAAAACGGTGCTTTCGGTTGCTCAAAAATCAGGCAATCGTCTTATTACGGTGGAAGATCATTATCTGCAGGGTGGCATGGGACAGTTAGTTACCTATGCGTTAAGAAATAGTGGTATCACGGTTGATTGTTTGGCGGTCACCGCGTTGCCTCGATCTGGATTGCCGGAAGAGCTGCTTGCATGGGCTGGTATTGATGCCGCAGGAATCATGCGTGCGGTGAAAAAGAAGAAATAAAAAACGGTACCGGGAGATTTCCTGGTACCGTTTTCTGGAGATATCTATTATTTACTCGTTGATCGACTTTTCTACCGCTTCCCATTCAGCAGTTAACTTTTGAAGGGTTGCTTTAGCATCGACTAACTGTTTTTGTAGTGCAGTAGCCTCATCTGAACCCCATGTTGCCGCAGTGATCGCAGTTTGTAGATCAGCAGCTTTCTGTTCAGCTTTGGTAACCATTCTTTCAAGACGGTTCGATTCTTTTCGGAGTAAGAAGAGTTCTTTGTTTGATTTCTTAGGACCAGCGCTTAGCTCTTCTTTAAAATCTTTTTGCTTATTCGATGGCTTAGCTCCGTTCGATTCTGCTCCAGGAGTTGTTGCATATTTTTTTTGGTACAAGAATGAATCAAAGTTGCCATGGTATAAAAATGCGCCAGTAGGAGTAAGTTCAAGAATGTGAGTTGCAAGATCATTCACAAAATCACGATCGTGAGAAACAAAGATCATAGTACCGGTGTACGTTTTCAGCGCACGGAGCAAAATCTCTTTTGATTGAATATCCAAATGGTTGGTGGGCTCATCAAGCATAAGTAGATTTGCGTCATTCAGGAGCGTGCACACCATACCAACCCGGTTTTTTTCTCCACCGCTCAGTACGCCAACTTTTTTCTTTACATCATCATTACTAAATAAAAATGCACCAAGAAGAGATCGTACAGCCTGTTCTGTTTTTTCTCGAGCTCTTTGAGTTACATTTTCTAAAATGCTCATATCTTTGTTGAGCATTTTGTTTTGATCTTGCTCAAATAAAGCAGAAGTTACTTGTCCACCGACATTGATCGTGCCTTGTTGGCAAGGAATTTTACCGTTGATGATGTTAAGCAATGTTGTTTTACCGACACCGTTAGCAGCAACGATGGCTACTTTTTGTCCTCGTTCAATTTCACATGATACATTTTTAAAAATCTGTTTGTCGCCAAATGAGTGAGCAACATTTTTCACTTCCAGCACGGTTCGGCTTGAAGGCTTTATTGATCCAAAGTTGAATGTAATAATCTTGTCAGAAGGTGGTAGTTCAATGATTTCTATTTTATCGAGCGCTTTGATCATGCTTTGCGCCATCTTTGCTTTGCTTGCAGATGCGCGGAATCGCTCAATAGTTTCTTTTTTCTGTTTGATCTCTTTTTGTTGGTTCACGTATGCAGATCGTAATAATGCGTCATTATGTTCTTTTTGCGCAAGGAATTTTGAATAATTTCCGGTATACATAATGCCCTTGCCTCGTTCAAGGCTTAAGATATGGCTACAGAGTTCATCCAAAAAGTACCGTTCGTGGCAAACAATCATAAATCCAAAAGATGCATTCTTTAAAAATTCTAAAAACCACTCTTTTGCAATTAAATCAAGGTGGTTTGTCGGTTCGTCAAATAGATAGAAATCAGCATCTTGCAGAAGGAGCTTTGCAAGTACAACACGCATTTTCCATCCTACGCTCAGCGTAGATACGGGCATGTCAAATTGCTCTGTAGAAAGTCCAAGGCCTTGTAAAATTCGCTTTGCTTGCGCCTGCATTTGCTCGAGGTTATAATCAGCCAAAGTTGCTTGCACTTGTGCATATTCGATTGCTATTGCAGTGTCATTGCTCGATGTCATTTGATGTTGCAAAAGAGCTGCTTTATCAAGTAAGTCTGCAATTTCCTTAATCGCTCGCACTGTCTCATCGATGATCGAGCGGTCAGATTCGAGGACCACGTTTTGGGGGAGATATGCAATTTTTTTACTGGTTAAATATTTTAGCGATCCGCTATCCAGTTGTGAATTATCAATAATTGCATGAAGTAAGGTTGATTTTCCTGATCCATTGCGGCCAACGAGTCCAACTTTTTGATCCTGTTGAACAGTGAACGATATATCGTTGAAGACTACTTGTGATCCGAATGAAAGATTAATATTATCTGCGTGTATCATAATACGTCTATTATACCATATATTTGTGAGGAAACAACGGTAAAAATTAAAAAAGGGACATTGCAAGCCCCTCTTTTAATCAAATTATATATATTTAGTTCTGTTGCAAGCGAGGACTTGATGGAGCGCTTGCTGATCGAGCGCGAGGCGTTGACGGTGAGTCAGATAATCTTCTTTGTGGGCTGACGCTGCCGTTTCTTTTGTGTTTATGCGCCGGTAGAGGTGCTAGGGGAAACTGTTGTAGAGCAGCGCTTAAGTCTTTCGTTGTTGTAGAGAGATCGAGACGGAGCATTTTTCTCACTCTTTTTTTTTGTATTGATGGTGATAGTTCACGCCATTGCGGTGATAGTAAAAAAGCTCTTTTTGCAGCCAGTTCTGCTTCTTGTCTACCTAAAATATCTTCAAAAAAAGAAGTTGGAGATTGTGGTTCACTTTTATTATCAAACTGTTCAGAGTCAAACGGTGTAGTTACTATGGCATGTATTGCCATCAAACGCGTCACAGTGCTTCTTGTGTCATCGCTTTGGTCTGGGTCAGCAAGTATAGCAGCGCCTGCTTCATTGAGTTGCCATGCTAGTCTTTTTGCATTTCCATCCCCAAAGATCTGTATCAAGCCGCGAGTTATTGCTTGTTCCGCAGCATCGGCTGCTCCTGCATAAGCTGCCTCAAGTCCATCTGCGCCTAATGCCTCTGCATGTATAAATGCTTCTTCTAATAGGTTGCCAGCGGCAGGTAGGGCTCTGGTAGTAATAATCAGTAACGGTATCGCGGTTAACGTCAGTAAATTTAGTTTCATCGGGTCCTCTTTCTATTTTTGTATAGGTAAAACTGATAGTGCGGTTGGGTATATTATAGGCAAAAAGAGAGGCTGTCTATTTTTTATTTTAGCTCAATGATTTCGTGCGTGGTCTTATGAGTTCGGATGTCAATCGGCAGGCGTTCAGAGTTGTGTCACTTTCGCTTAATCGACGTTTCGGATTTGGGCGATCGGTAAGGCGCCAACGGAGTTGGCTTTCGAAAAGTAGCAAACGCTGCGATTCTGCATATGATCTTATCGGTGACGAGCTCTGTATTTCGCCGGATTCTGGATCAACCCATCGTGACGAATTTGGAACAAATCGTTCTCCTGGATTTGCAGCATGCACCATTGCTGTGCTCAGCAGAGCTAAGTAGATAGTGGCCAGAGGCAGCGATTTTAACATCTCAATTCCCTTTTTTCTCATTTTTATTCGTCATAATAGACAACGTTGGTTGTGCTTCTTCATTATGCCATATTTCTTCTGACCATGTATCGATCTCATCTAATAGATGGGGAAGCATATCTACAAATTGAGATAGTATAAACTCTACGTGTGCCAGAGATCGTTTATTGATTTGAATTTTCACTTGACGAATCTTTGGATGATGGCTGAATTTGCGGCGAGAAAAGAGGGAAGTGGTATGATTTTTTTGCTGCGCATATAAACCCTGTGGGTCTGCAATTTGAATCAAATCGGTGCTGGAATAGAGTGAATATATTGTAGTAAACATTGGATCTTGTGTGTATGGTGCCGTGAGGTCTTGTACGGGACATGCAAGCAAGACGAGTTCATCTATGCGGAGCGGTGTACTGTATTGAGAGGCAATTCGGGCAAGATTTAGTGCCACATTCCCGCCATGACTATGGGTTATGAGACGAATGCGTGGACGGTAGCCATGTGTTTGCTCATACTGTTCAAGCAGTGTGATAATTTCTTGGTAGAGCTGATGTGCAGCTTCTTCTCGTGCCTCAAATGATAATATTCCTGACCATCCAAACATATAAAAATGATCTGCAGGGAACTGTTCAGGTGCGCTTTGGCATATTTTTTTACCGATGGTGTGATGGTGCATGTCAGTGGTAAGGGTTCGTGGGTCAAAGATACCTGGCTTAGTATAAAAGAACTTTTTAATCGGGCCATATGGTGCAAAATGATAGGTTTTACAGGTCCCGTGGACCCAAATAGTTACCATTTGCTGGCAGTTGGTTTGTGGTGCAGAGATATCATTCTGGATTGGAGCATGTTGTTTGCGGGGGGTAGAATCGGCCATCCAGATCGTTTTTTTAACTTGTTGTTTTTTAGCAGATGAGCCAGCGCAACCAGAAAGCATCGCGGTAAACGTTAAAAGGGTGAGATATGGTTTACGAAAAAAATTGCGTTGGTTCATGATTTAACAACCGTATAAAATTATATTCAATTACTCTGATTATATAAGTTCATCTTTCCTCATTATTGCTGTCTTGTCAAACAGATGGGTTTTCGCTCTGAAACTTTCTTTTTTTCTGGTTATGGGTTGAGATACGGAGTGTATGCTCGGTGGACGGATCATCCCAGGCGTCAGATGCCCATGTTTTTATTTCAGATAAGACCTTGGGTAGCATACGGACAAAACGGGATAAAATGAATTCAATGTGAGAGATAGATCGTTTATTTATCTGAATTTTCACTTGGCGTATTTTTTGATGGGGCGTAAAGCGCCGTCGAGAAAAGAAAGAGGATGTTTTGGTGGGGCTATATAACTGTTGCGGGTCGATTATTTGTAAAAAATCTTTGGTGGAATAAAGCGAATATATCTGTTTGAACATGGGGTTATTGATGTGCTGTGCGGTGTGATCTTGTACGGGGCATGCAAGGAGGATAAGTTCGTCGATCGCCAGAGGATCTGTTGGGCGTTGCGTCATGGTTGCCATATTCAGAGCGACATTTCCACCGTGGCTATGCGTGATCAGCCGGACGCGTGGGGTTGTACTATATGTTTTTTGATAGTGATCGCAGAGTGTAATGAGCTCTGCGTAGAGCTGTTCAGCGGCTTTTTGCCGAGCAGCAAATGATAATGTTCCGGACCAACCAAACATGTAAAAATGTTGCGCAGGAAAGAGAGGGCTTTCGGTGAGCGTTGTGCCAATTTGATGACGGTGAGTTGTAGGATTCAAGGTGCGTGGGTCAAAAATACCCTGCTTAGTATAAAAAAACTGTTGAATACTGTTGATCGGTAGTTTTGCAATTGATGGAGTCGTGCCATGTATCCAAATGGTGATGGTGATTGGAGCTGTGGATATGTTTTCTGTGTTAGTAGGTGCGGGAGATTTCTGTTGATTAGTACCAGTTATGATAACTGTTTTTTTAATATGCGTTTTTTTTGCATCAACATAGTGCAGTACCGTTATGCTGCACAGAAAAATTATATATAATACTCTCTTTTTTACCATATTCCCTACCCATATTGCTACTTTTTTTCTTAGTCTAGCAATAACGGATAGGGATTTTCGATAGATGAATTATCTTCTTTTCAAAGGGAACGCGTTTCCAGCAAAGTAGCCTATCACACCCACCCAAGCCATTTCTGCAAATCTCCTGAACTTAGATTTTTCTTTAATATTAAATAATTTGTTGTATGCGCTTTTTTGTTTTGCGTGATGTTCAATGATTACCTGTGATTTCTGTTCTGGTGTGAGAATCTTCCAATGAGGTGATGTCAAGAATGCTATTTGATCCTGTGCTGCTGTCATCTCTGTGTCTAAAATGGCATGGAATGATGCATCCACAGTCAGCGGTTGCTTAGTCGATGATTGTAATGTGTTCGATGGAGTAGCAGAATTTGTTTGCAGGGGAGTAGATGGGCTGGCGGCAGGGGTTTGCACTTCTGTTTTGGTTGTATCTGTTTCGCTCTCATCATATGCCACTGTTGCCTTTTGTTGATGTGCATTGGTACATGCGTATGTAGAAAGCAATAATGCGGTGAGGGTTATTTTTTTCATCTGATTCCTTGTAGTATTGGGTTGAATTTACTTGCAGCAATATAATTACATTCAGTGCTTTTGTCTATGGAGTCAGACGTTATTTTTTGCATGCGGAATTTTAACGAAGACGGAAGAGAGCCTCGGCGAACGCACCATATTCGGAGGTATTTACCATCTTCTGATATAGAGCCACGTTATAGTAGCAGCTGATATATCATGCTTGCGACAGCCTGTATGCATGCAACTGCTTGTATATTGGCATGTTCTAATAATGGCGCATGGTTAGTAAGGGCCTTTGTGTTTGATAACATAAATAAAGCAACACCTACAAATGGTTGTGTAAATAATCTTTTTAAAATAGAGGGTTTTTTCTGCAGATGTGCGATCTCTTGCTGCTCTTGTGCGTAATGATTATCAATGAATTCTTCTTGTGCTGCTGCGGATAAGTTGTTCCATTGGTCAGAGTTCATATGGTCCAGAACTTCTTGTGTTCTTTTGAGTTTAGAAATTAATGTTCCATAAAAATGGTGGCCAGTAGAACCAGGCTGCAATGGATTGCTCATATCGTTTGGTTGTCGAGGGAGTTTTATAGTAAATTGTGCGCCACTTAAGTGGGAGGCTGATTTATCGGGCCAGTTGATTTGTAGGTGGTGTGTGGAAGCAGATTTTTCTGCTTCTGATTCGCAAGATGTATTATCGTTTTTCGTCAGTTTTTTGGTTAACTCCAGCTTTGGAGAAGATTGGTGTGTGGTACTTTCATGTGGTTGATCGGATGATGCAAATAGGGACGCTTGCATGTATGTTGTAAACAATAGCACGGTCACGTAATGGGTGAATTTTACTTTCATGACATTCCTATTAATGTGTGTTGGGTGGAAGCTATTCGATTACGGGATAGATGGGCACGTTCATTCTATAGAGGTGCCCAGGAGAATTGCGACTATTTTTTTGCTTTTGGTATAACGTGGTTGTTAGCGATAAGAGCATTGTATTGCTGTATGCATTTGCCAAGATGATAGGTTGCGCCACAGGCAATTTGTACGAGCGATGCAGTTCCAACGAGTCTTCTTAAAGCCTTATCTGCAATGCCGAAAGAAGCAACCGCTCCCATCAGGCCGAGGGTCGGATTGGCGAGAAAACCAGGACCGTTCGCTCTTGAGGGTAGGCCAGTTGATAGTAATATTTGCCGTAGTGATGGCGCAGTTGGGGTTTTTGGCTTGATGTTTAACTCATTGCATGCGGTCGCAAGTATTTCGCCGTATGTGCTTATTATAGTTCCAGAATCATTGTAGTTGCTTGAATCCTTTTGTAACATTTTTTTATGTCCTAAGGTTTCCGTATGGATATCATTTAAGCAATGTCGAAGAGGCGTGTGTCCAGCATCCTGGCTATCTTTCGTTTCTTCTTCAGGCCATGTTGTTGTATAGTTGAGTGCGAGGTGGGCTGCTTCTAATCTTTCAAGTGCAGATCCTAAAGCTATTTCTTCTGTGGTTGCAACAGGGGTATCGTCATCAGGGGATGTCCTGCGTGCTGCATCAAGCTGTAAAGAGCAGTTGGCCGTCGTATAATTTAGGAGTCCTGAAAATGTGAGCGTTGAATCAGCTTTAAGAGCGGCTATGGCTGCGTTAGCAGCAGTCACTATAGGAAGCTCAGCGCCCAGCAATGGACTACAATTGAAAACAACGCTGATTAACAATAAAAAAAATTGTTTTTTAAAATTCATTTTTTCCCTTTTGCGGTGGTGTGTAGTAATAATTTATTATTATTTTTCTTGATATGGTGCGTAAAGACTTGATCGTGGTTTTGGTTGTAATTGATAAGCGGCAGCGGATCCGTCAGCTCTACCTTTCGGGGTTGAGCTGAGGATTGCTTTGACAGATGTTCTTTCTGCATTAAGCATCTGTGTTAACAGTGCTATTTTTTGTTCTGGTGAGTGTTTTCCCCAATCAGGAGTCTTCAGATGATTGCACCAATTAGTAAGGCGTTGTTTTTGTACGCTTAACATCGTAGCATAGTGAATGTTTTGTTCATGTTCTTGCTGCGCTGGATCAGACGCAGGTTCTTTTTCTTCTACTATACTGATTGATTGCGCGAGCAACATTTTTGTGACGGCATCGGCTTTGGTCTGCGCTAATGCGAGTGATGTTCTTAGTACAGAAAGTAATAGTTCAGGGTTTTGAAATAAGCCTAACATTTCTTGAGCGAGTTCTTGTTCGTTGGCAGGAGGTACTTCCTCTGCGGCAGCATGGAGCGATGAGAGTGGTAAAACAGGCAATATGATGCTAAAAAAAATGACGAGTGATTTCATTATTTTTCCCTATGACGATTTGTGATATAAGCGAGTGACTAAATTCTATCAGAGAGCCTGTTGCGATGTGATACGGTTGCAAAAAAGAAAGAGGCTGATTTTAACCTCGGCCTCTTTCCTTTAAACGCTTGCGTTGTATTGCGCCATCTATGGTGTATTAATTTCTGACCGTATCAGTGAAACCAGTCGGTTGGCTTGTGAGACTCTTACTAAGAGCAGAGCCTCTCAGTCCTGATTGTGAACCATTTAGTTGTTGTTTCGCGTGCGCAGCCTTTAGTCTTTTCAAGAGATCAGATCTTTGTGGGGATACAGTATGCGCAAGAGTTCTCACCGTTGCTAGACCGGTAGCAAACCCACTACCGAGAGTCAACAATGATAATTTCTCTCTAATAGCTTGTGGTACCCGAGAAGAATTACTCGCAGTATGCGCGACCGCTGTTACAAATCCATAAGCTGCTGGAGAATAAGGTACGTAAGTTAGACTATATTTAAACGCTGCCCACCGTGTTGGTATTGCTGGCGGCAAGTCGTCAGGAACTATAGGGCTTCCAGCACCAGGACCATTTCCCGGTATTGGTTCGGGTTTCGGATTCTGCCGCCGCTCTTTTTGCTCTTCTTCTAGACGTGCAGCGTAGTTAATTTTAGCGAGAAAGAGGGGGTCTTGCTCTATCCGGCTATAAATGTCGGTTACATCTGTTTCTGGTGAAACGTCTTGCAGCGCTATGGCTACTTCGAGAGCGAATTGTTTTTTTTGTGTATACAGTTGTTGCTTTTGTGTTTCTTCAGATGCTTTTGACGCCCGTGCATGCTCTTCTGTTGCCTGTGCAATTCTTTCTAAAGCTGCACATAGCCGTACGGATTGTGCTGGGAGTTGTCCTAGCGATTCAGTTTGTTCCCGCAATATTTGGAGTAGAGCATTTGATGCGCGTGCAGCTTCATGCGCTGCTTTTGTTTCCTCATCAGTCTCTGCTTCGCTATCAGCGCTTCCTGATAATTTTTGAGCGTGACCTTCTTCAGCTTGATTAGTACGAGCGCTCAAAAGATCCGGGGCTCCTGGACTTGCAGGGGTTTGAGGTGGTGTATCAACAGTTATATGAGGTGGAGTTGCATGAGCGCTAGATGAGCTGGATGCATGCCCAGGCGTGTCGTCTGCGCCCTTAATTTCCAGACAAGAAGTAGAAAACAGCACCGTCAACAACATTAAGGATATTTTTTTGAGAATCATAAAGGACTCCTCCCTGTTAGAATTAAAAAAATGAGATTAATAATAAGCAATTATTAACATTGCAGTGTGTATGTTGGGGGAAAAGGATATGATGTAAAAGGGGACTTGTCTAGAATTTCTTGTGATGAGCCAAGGTTGTTTCGTGTTAATAACAAACTAGTTTGTTATGATCGTTTGTTACCACCGCTAACATTGTTTCCTGTAAAAATGGATCGCCACACTCTGCCTTACGAAGATTAATGCACAGTTGGCTTCGTATGGCTCCTAAGTAACGTGAGTTCGATCTAAGAGTTCATCCGAAAATTCTTGTCATAGTATTAAAGAGAAAGATCCTCCGATCGTCTTCGCGAGCCGCCATTGGCGTGCGTGGCGATCCAGGTTAATAAAGAGATATTTAAGTGAATTCAATTAAATAATAAACTATTTTGTCGCGCCTTACCGGCGCACGATTTCCTGGATCACCACGTATACACTCGTGAAGACGATCGGATGTCAAAAGCATTCTACAATATTCATCTATTGCAACATTTTGCACCATGGATTAGTTTTCGGATAAGCTCTTAGTTCGCAGTTCATTCGAAATATAAAGACGAGGGACAGAAAGATATAATACACTTTCTGTCCCTCGTCTTTAGTAATTTAATGTAAGTTATTTCCTCACGTTGTTTGTGGTCAACTGACTACTAGAGTTGCTTGATGATGACAAACTTTGTCTTCTAGACCCTGCCGCCAGCAAAGGAGGAGTTTGTGCTGCTGCTTTGCTGTATGGTGGTACAATTGTACGTGCAACAGTATACAAACCAGATGCGGCAGTAACAACACCAGATACAAGAGCAAGGGTTCTCAATTTTGTTCTAGCTCCAGATGAAATCCTATCCGTTAAGCTCAGTCCACCGGTCACGGCCGTTAGCAATCCAGGAATAACAGGAGATACTTTTAGATCCCTTAAGTGCTTGCTAGCGAATTCTCCTCTTGGCATGCGTTTGAGTGCATCCATAGCGTTTGTTACTGTATCGCCCTTTTCTTTTTCCTCGGTGTCATTCTCGCCATTTGTGTTGCTGCTTGCCATCAATTTGAGCTGGGCCTCTAATGCTTGAAGCTGTTTCAATTGCATTATCAATGCGAACTGTTCTCCTCTTGATAGAGCGGTAATCTCATCAGTATTAGTAGCTAAGAGAGTGCTAAGCTGTACTATTGGATTTCCTGTAACATCAACCGCCGCCGCTGCATTCAAATCGCCTGCTGCTGCCGCTTGAACGTCTAGATGAGTAATAGAAAGTAATAATGTTAGTAATGGTAAAAGAGATTTTTTGAAAATCATATAGAGAATACCTTTTTTTGTTGTGGTTAAAATATGTGCATTAATAGTAAACAATGTTGTTTGTATTGTGGGTGTTCGTAATGAGGAGCTATGATATGAGCAAAAGGCCAATTTGTCCAGAGCTTTTGTAAATAAGGTGCCCCCGCCTTCATAGAAAGCGGGGGCACCTTATTTATTCACATTACTATAATTGCATCATAGCAATCATGCTGTGCATGGATCCGTAAGCGGATTTACTTTTGCTTGTTACTATGTTGCAGTAGTCTTTGTTGGCGCTCTGCTACAACAGCATTTCTTGTGATGCTCTCAAATTGCTTAACTTGCGTATAGGCATTTCTTACGCTGAGTCCAAATTGAACAACTGCATTACCTAAAAGGCCAGCAGCGGCTAGATTTCTGATAGGAGTCTCAGGCAGAAGTTCATGTACTGCTACACCGCCCGCAGCGTTAGCCAACGGATTAGTGAGAAGACCTCTCGGCGTTGTTACCCGAAGATTTCGCTCAAATATTGCCCATCCTGCTCGCTTTACACGATTAAATCGGGTGTTTTGTTGCAGTACTTGCGCATCAATTTCGGCATCTGCTTGTGCGGCTGCTTGTCTTTGTATTTCTGCTTGTGCATCTGCGTTGGTTTTTTGTTGATCGAAAAGCAATAGGCTTGCCTGTTCAAGGCGCTCGATTCCTAGTAGTAACAGAGCTGAAGAGTCATCATGTTTTTTTTCTAGTGCTTCTTGACGTGCGTTTATAGTAGCAAGAGCAGCCAGCACTTCTGTCAGAGTCTGTTGGGCAGCTGATTGATTTGCATGCAACCCCCCAATCGCCCTCGAATGATTATCAAGATGTTGCATAAATAATTCTGCATGCTCACCGTGCTCTTTTTGATCTTCTTGCAATTGTCTTTGCGCGTTAATGAGATCTTGGCCTGCTGTTCTAATTTCCGTAGCGGATTCTGCTACGGCACGATGTAATTCGGTTGTTGCCTCCCGTGCGTATACACAGTGTTCTTGTAACGTTCTCGTGAGATTTGCATTTTGTTGATTTACGTTCGTTATTGCTTGCTTTATATTCTCAGGCTGTAGGGTCAAATTTTTAATCGTTGCTTTAAGGAGATTGCTTAAGCTACTTTCCATTGCGCCATTATCTTTTTTTGCGGCTGCAAGTTCTTGAACCTGTCTTTCTAATTCTGTTAGCTTTTCTCGAATTTCAGTTGCATTTATTTTTAACACTGACCGCACATCAGCTGTATTCGCATGCGAGGTAGCGATAAGCTCGCGATTTGAGTCTGCAAGTTGCTCTACTGATCGAGAGTGCTGTCTCAATGATGTTTCAACAGCCTGATCTACTGCATGAAGGTCAGCTTCAGTGACTGCAGGGTTTTGCTCTAATCGAGCAACTAGAGCATTTAGCCCAGCTAGTTCCGCCTGTACATTCGCCTGTATGGCTCTAGGCAATTGGCTGATTGATTGTAATAGATTTTGCATTTGCTCTTGGGCAGTTGGTTTTGGCGCTTGATCCCCTGGCGCTGCCGCCGCCTGTACCTGTGCGTTGAATGTGGCGAGCAAAGCCGCCAGAAGCGATAATTTTTTGATAAAATTCATTTTTTATCCCTTTATTTTGAATTAATAATATTTTTATTAAAAATAATGCATTGGTGTTGTTAATTTATTTCTACATGTATTTATCGTAGGCCGATTTGGATTTATTGTCAAATGGTGACATTTTTGCTTAAAAAAGAAAAAAAATTTGTTCGGATTCAAGCCATTTGATGACACAGGATATGCCCAAAATGTCGATTTGTCCAGCATTTTAGTGGTTTTTTGAGGGTGGTTTTTGGTTGCGTTTTGTAAAAAATATGGGAAGGCCGGCCCTTGCGGCCACG
Organism: Candidatus Babeliales bacterium; assembly: GCA_035944115.1. Lineage (NCBI taxonomy): Bacteria > Candidatus Babeliae > Candidatus Babeliales > Candidatus Babeliales bacterium. The sequence goes on along the minus strand of DASZBJ010000012.1, from coordinate 123,183 downwards.
GGTCTCGACCAAAGCGCATAGAAAGCAGGGGGATTTAGGATGGCGATTGGCTGCATAACTTGAGAAATCCTGATTTGATATAAAATATTCTCAAGCAAAGATGAGAGAGGAAAGTAGGAAGGTTATACCATCATATAAACGGCTATGAAAAAGGGAGTGACTGGTGATCACTCCCAATAACGTGCAATGTAATACGAATTATGCACCAGTAGCCGCTAATCCAATATTGAGGATAAGAAGTCCGACAGAGGCTCCTACGGCACCTTGTTTAACTAATTTCTTTTGTTTAGGAGTTGCTTGATCATAGACTACTAGACCGGCAGCGCCAGCAAGCCACACAAAAGGATTACCAAGAGCGGGACGGTTGCCAGCTGTTTTAAGTACTTTTGTACCGAATCCGAGAGCTGCTACACCGCCAGCTACAATCATATTGCCAGTCTTTTTAGTTCTGTTTTTTGCTGACTGTGCGAGGTCGGCTCCTTGGTGAGCGAGTTCTTCCATGTGCACTTCTGCGCTCCTGTTTCCTTCTCCGAGAAACAATCGAGTTCCTAATCCAATAAATCTTTGGAAAGTAGTAGGTCTGCCGCCGCGATGGTTATGCGCTGCTTCCATCGGTATAACAACTACTGAAAGTAGTGCCAATAAAACAAATTGTTTTGAAATATTCATATGAGTCCTTTTGATATGAGTTAATAAAATATTGCTTAAATAATGGTGTAAAAATTTCGTATTATTTTGAATCAATTACTGGTTTTGTTTTGGTATCATCCGCTATGCCATAATTAATCAATGCTGTTATCCGAGAATGTATGTTATTAGGCATTTTTATTTTTATATTTTGTGATAGATGAGGTAGCGTTTTTATGGCCGTTTCAACAAACATATAATATCTGCCGCAACGTGACAGATGGAGAGCCAAGGTTCTTATGATGGGTGCCGTATCTTGGGGTAATAATAGGTAAGGGGCTTGAGCAGCTACGCAACACACAGCCTTTGCGAGAAAGTTTACACTGTCGGGATTGGCTTCAAGATGTTTTGCGAACCAGTGGATTCCGTCTGCACTTTGTTTTAATAATCTACTGGCTCTTCCTGAATTATTGGTTGCGTCATTCTGTTTTTTTTCGAGTGTAGTTTTTGTTGCCTCAGGTGCGGTGGCATGCATTGAAAGTACACAAGGGGAGAGTGTGATTACTAGTAGCAAAATCCGTATTGTATTCATTAAAATCCTTTGAGTGTAATGGTTTTTGATACCCATTATAATTAGTCGTTATAAACCATACAAGGATCTTTATCATGTGCAATGGTAGCAGTTCGACTCAAGATGCGCTTGTTTCTGTCTGAAGCTTTTTCTAACAATTATTTTATGCCTTTGTGATAGCGATTGTTTCAATGAGTGCGGAAAAATAATACATATAAAAAATAAAACAATCAATTTGTTTGTTATATGGCGATTAAGTTAGAAGCCTTCGGGGAGTGGTACATTTCCGGGCGTGCAGTTGGCAAAAGGGGGTGGAGGCATTTGTAATAAAACAGGGCTGACGTTTGCCAACCCTGTTTGTACGTGATTACTCGTATATTACTGTATTATCTGCGGTCACGGTCTGAACGTTGGCTTGAGCGTTGGCTTGAGCGTTGGCTTGAGCGTGGATCGCGCAGGCTCTGTTGACTTGCCTTTTTTTGCTCATCAAGCCATTGTATATGATTTGCTCTTGCGGCACCCCACCGGCTACGTAGAAGGTGCGCAGCGAACCCAACTTCCCCTGCGGCAGCAGCGCGTCCGAGCCATTTGATAGTAGTGCCCTGATTTTGCGTTCTTTGTAATGTCGGTTTCACAAGAATAGCAGGTATTATTGGTGCCGGCCATGCAACTGTTCCATCTCCCCTAGGCGGAGTGGTCCACGCTGTAGCGCGTGCGAATATACAGAGAGAGTCAAACCATGTGAGCTCTTCTTTGGCGTCTTCTTCTCGACCTTTTGGTTGCGGTTGTGGCTTTTTCTTTTTTTTGCGAGATGTGCCGCCACCAGTTTCACTCTCATCGCCTTCATCATCGCCTTCATTTTCACCATCATTTTCACTATCATTTTCAGTTGGGAGATGAGGGTTTTGTATTGGAGTTCTTTGTTGTTCTTCCTGCAGAGGTGTTACGCCGTATGTTGAGCCGTGTTTTGAGGAGCCAAGGCTTCCTTGTTGAGCATCATTAAGTACATTATATCCGGGGGCATAAGAGCCTGAGCGCTGTGATCGGCGTCCGTCAAATCTTTCTTCATTTGCGCTGTGTAAAGGAGTGCTGACGATAGTGAATATCGCAATTACCAACGGTACAATAGAGTTTTTGATTTTCATTATTATCCTTTTGTAATTAGGTTTAAAAACAGTTGGTGGCACTACAATGCATGAAAATGATATATGAGTCAAGATATGATTAAAAAATTAGGAATTTTGGATATAAAAAAAGGATTGCATGAGGCAACCCTTTTTTATGATTTTGTCGATGAAAGTTTTTCTTATCTTGCTTGGTTTTGTCTTGAGGGTTGCAGTAGTTGTAATGCAGCTTTTTGACCATTCCGTTGTTTGGCTATTACGTAACTTTGATGCAACTCTGATTTTTTGTAGTTCTCTCCCTGATTAGCAAGCATTGTTCCTATTTCTATTCCAGTTTTTGCAACTGTAGCGAACGCAACAGCGTTTTTAAGATGGCGGATCATGGGATTGCGAGGCGATACATAACCCAAGCCTTTATAGACCACTCCTCCTGCGCCAGCAGTTAATAAAGGATTTTGGTAAGTTTTTTCGGATAAGATGTTGTGTATCTGGAATGCGATTTCCCACTGATCAAGGGGGATAGAAGCACATGAGTTGTCGTTATCATCTTCACCCGGTGACATAGCGCATACAGGTGAAGTGGTAATGATGGTGATAGCGATAACAAATAATAAAGATTGTTTCAAAAGTTTCATATCTTTCCTTTAATGAATTGTGGTTAATGTGTATAAATGTGCTTCAATTTTTAGCATACATTCATCAGAAAGACAATGGTTTATATGTATATCATTTTTATGATTGAGTGCAATGCGCCAAAAAAAAGAGCAGAAATATTTCTGCTCTTTTTCGAATCGGTAGATCTTATTCAGATCTTATTTGTTCAGCTCAGGAAAGAAGATGCCTAATTCTGTGGCAGCTGTTTCTGGTGCATCTGAACCGTGCAGAGCATTGTTGCCAATGTTAGCACCAAATTGCTTACGCAATGTTCCTTCAGCAGCCTGCTTTGGATCGGTTGCGCCCATAAGATCACGCCATGCTTTGATAGCGTTTTCTTTTTCAAGCGCAAGGACCACCACTGGACCAGAGATAATGAACTCCACTAACTCGCCAAAAAATGGACGAGCTGCGTGAACTGCATAAAATGTTTCTGCAGTTTCTTTGTTCATCTGTAGTTTACGCATGCCAACGATATTGAAACCGTTTTGCTCAATAGCGGCAATGATAGGGCCACTATTTTTTGCAGCAACTGCATCAGGTTTAATTATTGCAAATGTTTTTTCAACCACGGTGGATGCTCCTTGTTTTTGTTGACGGTGAATAGAATAAATCACTGCTGCAATCACTACAAAAGCTGTAAGTATGATTATTGATATTGTTGTTTTATTCATAATTCACCGTCTTGTTATGTGCGTTATATATTATTCTTCGCTTGTTGTTTCATCATCTTGGCGTGGGCGAGAAGTATGCTTTTCTAGTTCAAGCTGGAACTGGCTTTTTGTTTTTGGCTGAACTGGTTGTTGCGGTACTTCTTTGCGTGCAGCCTGTTTTTTAGGAGCAGCTTGTGTTTTTGGTGCAGCGTGCTCTTTCTCTTCTTTTGGTTGAGAAGGAGTTAGTTTCAAGCTGAGACCAAGTTTGCGATCATTTTTGTTAACATTGATCACGCGGAACTGGGTTTTTTGACCAACCTTTAATATATCTTCTACTTTATCAACAGTTTCGTTTGATAATTCAGAGATATGTACGAGTCCTTCAACGCCCGATGCAAGCTTGATAAACGCACCAAAATTAGTGATTTTAGAAACTTCACCTTCGATGATAGCACCAACAGGATACTGTTTTTCAATCAATTCCCATGGATCTTCAGTTAACTGTTTGATACCAAGAGAGATCTTCTTGTTGTCTTTATCAATGTTCAGGATGATCGCTTCAACTTCATCACCCTTTTTGAACATGTCGCTTGGGTGATCAATATGCTCAGTCCATGAAAGATCAGAGATATGCACTAAACCATCGATACCTGGTAAGATCTGGATGAAGATACCAAAATCGGTAATGTTGCTAATTGCGCCTTTAATTTTTTGGCCAACTGCAAACTGTTCATGCAGAGATTCCCATGGGTTTTTATTCAATTGTTTGATGCTGAGCGACATACGTCTGTTGTCTTTATCAAATGAAACAACAAGTGCTTCGATTTCTTGACCAACGTGGAATCGTTTAGAAAGATCGCTGATACGTTCAGTCCATGAGATTTCAGAGATATGGATAAGTCCTTCTACCCCTTTTTCTACTTCTACAAATAGACCATAATCAGTGATGCTTGAGATTCTACCTTTGATACGTGAACCTTCTTTGAGTGTTTCACTTACTTTTTTCCATGGGTTGTCGCTGAGTTGCTTCAATCCTAGAGAGATTTTCTCATTTGTTTTATCAAATGAAAGTACTTTCACGGAAATGGTGTCGCCGATATGTACAAGCTCGCTTGGATGAGAGATGCGTCCCCAGGTCATATCAGTAATATGGAGAAGGCCATCTACGCCACCGATGTCGATAAATACACCATAGTTGGTGATATTTTTAACAACACCTTGGATAATTTGTCCTTCAGTAAGCGTATCAAGGATCTTCTTACGCTCTTCGGATCGCATTTCAGAAAGGTATTTACGACGAGAGATAATAACGTTACCACGTTTTTTGTTGATCTTAAGGATGTTTGCAACGATTGTTTGTCCAACGTATTGATCAAAATCAAGTACACGGTGTAGATCAATTTGTGAACCAGGTAAAAAGGCTGGGATTCCGATATCAACGTTTAATCCACCTTTAACTTTGTGTGTTACCACACCTTCAACCGGCTTATTTTCTTCAAATAGTTTTGTAATAGCATCCCATGCTTTAACTGCTTTTGCTTTCTCGTAAGAGAGGATGACATTACCTTGAGCATTTTCTAAGTTATCAAGTATGACTTCAATTGGATCGCCAACTTTTAACTGTTTTAGTTCATGCTCAGAAAATTCTTGTCGTGAGATAAGTCCATCAGATTTGTATTCGATGTTTACAAGAACTCCATCAGAATCGATTCTGATGATTCTTCCAGTAACCAGTTTTCCTGATTTTAAACTGTTGAGCGCTTCGCCATATAACTGGGAAAGCTCATCAATTTGTGCCTGGTTTAAGGCAAGATCGTCATGGACTGCCAGCATGGCAACATCGACTTTGGCAAATTGATTAGGACGTATGACTGTTTTTGACATGTGATATAGCTCCGTGACTATCACCGCTTGGGTGTAGCCTACTCCTTATTATAGATTAAGGAGGGTAAAAGGATTATAATATAATAACAATGGAAATCTATCATAAGAATTAAATATTTACAAATAATGGGATCTATGGGACATTTTGACAAAAAGTATTAATTCTGTTATGGTATTAATCAGTCCATGAAAGTGGACTTCTGTATTTAATTCAATATATCAATATGCTTGTATGATCGTTTAATAAGAAAATGTAATAGGCGTCTATCATGCGGGCAGTAACCAGCTAAAACATGGTGGCTTTTATGAAAACGTTTAATGATTTTCCTATTAATTCTCTAATTCTCGCTGCTCTTAGCGAGCAGGGCTTCACGACTCCCACACAAATTCAAGAAAAGGCATTTGCCCATCTTCTCTCTAAAGACCGTATAGATTTCCATGGTCAGGCACAAACAGGAACAGGGAAAACCCTTGCTTTTGGTATTCCTTTAATTCAATCGATCGATCCAAGCAGCTCAGCTGTTCAGGGCTTGATTGTTGCCCCTACTCGTGAATTGGTCTTACAAATCGCAGAAAGTTTACAGTCTGTTGCTCGAAATACCGGATGCACCATTGTAACCGTTTATGGCGGTGTGTCTATTGAGCGACAAATGCAGGCATTGCGCGGCAAGGCTCATATTGTTGTAGGTACCCCAGGGCGTCTTAATGACCATATTCGTCGTCGCACATTATCTCTTAAAGGATTAAAGACTTTGGTTCTTGATGAAGCGGATATCATGCTTGATATGGGCTTTAAAGAGGAAGTTGATGAGATCTTGGCAAATGCATCATATGACAGACAAATTTGGTTATTCTCTGCAACAGTAAAACCTGGAATTACTGCAATCAAGAAGCAGTATATGAAAGATCCGGTAATTGTTCAGGCGAGCAGAGAGCAGGTTGGTTCAGTAAATACGCAGCAATTTTATTGCGTGGTGCCAACTAAATATAAATTACAGGCGTTAGTGCGCTTTATTGATAGTGAACCAGAATTTTATGGTATTGTGTTCTGTCGGACCAAAATATTGGCAGCTGAAATTGCACAAGAACTTGGTAAAAAAGGGTACTCTGCGCGTGCATTGCATGGTGATATAAATCAGACTATGCGTAATAGCGTTATCGCAGCATTTAAAGCAAAAAAATTCTCAGTGTTAGTTGCAACTGATGTGGCAGCTCGTGGTATTGACGTTGATAGTCTTTCGCATGTCGTGAACTATTGTATACCTGATGATCAAGAAAGTTACGTGCATCGTGTTGGTCGAACTGGCCGTGCAGGTAAACAAGGTGTGGCAATTACATTTGCGGGAGCTCGTGATGTGCGTCGTATGCAAGCAATTGGAAATCGTTTTAACATGACGATTAATCAAATTGAAGTGCCGAGCATTGAATCGATTGCACAAGTTCGCTTAGAAAAAGTAAAAAATTACGTGACTGAGTTGATTGAAAAAAATCTTACGCCATCAATCCATACAGAAAAACTAACAACATTGCTTGAGCAATATACACCTACGCAGCGATCAAGTGCGTTGCATGCATTGTTGTACACAACAATCTTGCAAGGTGTTGATGAGCAGAAAGATATTTCGTTCGCTGTAGAAAAATCAACAGAACGTTCTTCTTCTGGTAGATCCCGTGGTGGTGATTTTTCAAGAGACCGTGATTTTGATTCTGATAAACCTCGTCGTGGTGGTAGATCGTCAGATCGTCGTTCAGATGATGGTGGTAGTCGCGATGGTGGTGGTCGTTATGAAGTTGACCCTAATAGCAAAGAAATCATGGTTCATGCAGGATCGCTTGATGGAGTTACCAAATCAGATCTTATTCAGTTTTTGACACAATCGCGTGCAGTTACTAATGATGCAATTGGCAAAATCCGTATTATTCAAAAACGTAGTTTTGTTCACGTGCCAACGAAAGTTGTACCAGCATTGTTGCAGCAACTGAAAAGTGTGCATCTTTGTGGTAAGAAAGTTCGTGTTAACATTGCACAGCGATAGTTCTATTTTTTAGAGTTTATCTGAAAATACGCATATAAATGTAATATAATAAAGCCACTCCCTTTGGGGGTGGCTTTTCCTTTGGTGCGAATTCTCGTGGCAAAAGAGTGCGGTCGATGAACTAAGGCCTTCATTATTCGAATAAGCTTTCTCGTTGCAGTTCTTCTAGTTCTTGTAGCGTGTTTTTCTCATGATTGTAGTAGAGCTTTGTTTGGAAGATAGCAATGGTTGTTGAAAGCGTGCTCATTAAAAAAGCTACAGCGAGTGGGGATGGAATTATTGTTGCAAGTAGTGACAGTAAAATTATCACCGCGAAAGAGCTTCCTCCAGCAACAATCTCTACCCATTGTTCATGAAACAGTGCATGCGATGCAATAATCGTTTGCACTATTGTTTTTCGTTCAAACATAATCATGGGTAGCACAAATGTGGTAACCAGATGCCAGAGAATTACCAGAACCGCTAAAATTATGTAGCAAATGAGCGGCATGGTTATTGCGCGCTCAAGGAGCATGCAGGTTGTTGTAGTTATAGTTGCGGATAGTAGCGTCCATATGATAAGTGGTTTTCTTTTTGCTAGGCATGCTTGGAACGCATCACCGCATGTTGGCATGTTGCCTTTGATGTGCTGCATGGTGAGATACACAATACAAGCGTTAAAAAAAGTCAGTATGGTGATGATGAGCCAGAGAGCGGCAGCTTTCATGAGTATGTGAGATCCGCCCGATGTTTTACTGATTTTGCTCATTGCTGCATACAATCGCAGTCCAGTTGTTTCAATAATAAGGAAATGTAAAAATGGTATCTTTTCCTTCCAAATAAGTAAAAAGCTAGAAATCGATAACCAAAATCCTTGGTAAAATCTATTGATATAGGACATAAAAAAACTCCTTTTTAAGATGAGGACATCAGGGGGATCATAGCAGATGGTTTTTGTGTAGCGCAATATGTTGCTATATACCCAGTTGGCGTGATATGGTTCTTGCGATACAATGATTAGGATATTAATGAGATTATCAAGGGGTTTGATATGGTTAAATGCCAAAAAAAAATACTGTTTTTTCTGTTGAGCGTTATCAGTTTTGGTCAGTCTCTTCAGGCTAATAGAACAGTTATAGATCTCAGGAGAAATCGGGTTCCTGTTCGTCAGCGAATAGTGCACGTACCACAGAATCATGCTTCTCATCCACAAGTGATACATATTCCGTCTGCGCCACATGTTGTGCATGTTGCCCCGCGTCCCCCTCGATTGGTATTTGCACACCATTCATCATATGTGATGCGTCCGCATGAAGCGATGATAGTGTTAGGGACCGCAGTTATAGCGTTGCTTACGATATACTGGTTGACGCGTGATTCATATGATTCATACGAAGAAACCAATCACTATCAACATCATCATAACGACCAAGTAATTGTAGTGCATGACCATCATTATGAGCCTGACGTGATAATTATAGATGAACCGGATGATATTATAATCGTAGATGAGTATGATGATTATGGTGATGACATTATCATAATTGATTAGTCGTTTTTAGGGGCAGCATTTTTCAGATATTCAAACACAATCTGACTCCAGCTTTCCATGTGATCTTTATATATTTCCGCATCAGCAAGTGAAATGAGCTCACCACTTTGTAGTTCCGATTGCACAGAAATATCCTCACGGTCTCCCATCAAAAGCATGACCAGGCCGATGTGTACTTTACCCACTTCGTTAGAATCATCATTGAGTAGGCCAATCGGTTGGATGGTAAGGTTACCGTTGTAATTAACTTCTTCATGAAACTCGCGGCGAGCCCAGTCAAAAATAGAATCGGTTTGCATATCTTCTTGGCGTATGTGGCCACCAATTCCGAATGAAAATTTACTACGCAATCGCGATTCTGATGCTTTTGCGTGTCGTTGCATTAAAAAATATTTTTCGTTGTGTGTGTAGATTAAGTAAGGAATGATCTGCTTGTATGTTGGATCGGTTTCCATGATAGATCGCGGCAAAAACTGTTTTTTACTGGCGATTATTCCGGTTATCTCTTGCATTGTCGTTGCCTGTAATCCATGAAATGATCCGTGGGGAAGTATGTCAGCGCGGGGAACGACTAAAATTAGTTCATCTGATACGGTTGGGATGATCATTGGTTGTGTGGTTGATTGTTGCATGGTAAGTCCTTCTTTATGCACGTTAAACAGTAACAACAGCATTGATTAACAAATAACAGTCATAGAGCGGTTGGCACCCGATCGTCGTGGCGAGCGTATGCGTGGCCATCCAGGCAGTTGTGCGCCGGTAAGGCGCGACTAAATAAATTTTTTTCATTGTCTTCATTAAAAGATTCCCTTATTAACCTGGATCGCCACGCACGCCAATGGCGGCTCGCGACGACGATCGTAGGTTTCTTGCTTCGATTAGTGTTTAAATATGGCAAAATAATATGGCCAGAAATTTTTGGTGAGTCTTAAGTCTATGTAATTTGGATCCGCTCTGCAATGGGATAATCGGTCATGTTATCTTCGTTGTTTTTTGGTATAATTGAATGACTGTTGTATATCATGCTCTTGTAAGGGATTATATGAATTACGATTTTAAATCGGTCGAGTCAAAATGGCAAAAACAGTGGAAGGATGCTAATCCTGCTGCGTCTAAAAATAGTAAAACGGATAAGAAATATTATTGTTTAGATATGTTTCCGTATCCATCAGGTTCGGGCCTGCATGTAGGGCATTGGCGTGGATACGTGCTCTCAGATATTTATGCACGGATTAAATGGCTGCAAGGATACAACGTACTACATCCAATGGGGTGGGATGCATTTGGGTTGCCTGCTGAAAATGATGCGATTAAAAAGGGTATACACCCCAAAGAAGGAACTGCAAAAAATATTGCGGTTTTTAAAGAGCAGTTGCAGCATATTGCAGCGATATATGATTGGACTAAAGAGCTTGATACTACTGACCCGCAATATTATAAATGGACCCAGTGGATTTTCTTGCAGATGTTTCATGCAGGGCTAGCATATGAATCGGTGATGCCGATTAATTGGTGCCCTTCTTGTTTGACTGGGCTTGCAAATGAAGAAGTGGTCAATGGTGGGTGTGAGCGATGTGGTAGCATAGTTGAGCAGAAAAATATTCGACAATGGATGTTGCGCATTACGCAGTACGCGCAAAAATTATTGGATGGTCTTGATAAACTTGCATGGTCAGACAATATTAAATTGATGCAAAAGAATTGGATTGGGCGTTCGCAAGGTTTAGAAATTAATTTTGCTACTCATGATCAGCAGGGTTCTGCAGTGCAATTGACCGTATATACAACGCGCCCGGATACCATTTTTGGGGTGACTTTCATAGTGATTGCGCCAGATCATCCGCTTTTAAAATCTTTGTTGTCAAATGAAAAAAAGCAAGAAGTCGAATGGTATATCAAGCAGAGTAAAGAGAATGATAGTAGCAAGCATAAGACCGGGTTGTTTTCTGGTGTGTATGTAATAAATCCTGCTACTAACGGCCAAATTCCTTTGTATATTGCTGATTATGTTCTCAGCTCATATGGCACTGGTGTGGTAATGGGAGTTCCTGCTCATGATGAGCGGGATTTTGCATTTGTAAAACAGTTTGGGTTGTCCGTTGTGCAAGTAATTGATGCACCAGAAATTCAGTATGATGCGCATGGTACGATACTGCACGCATACATGGGTGATGGAACACTTATTAATAGTGGTACGTTTAATGGACTGTCTGCGTTTACTGATGGTAAACAAGCGATCATAAAAGATTTGGTTGCGCGTGGTGTGGCGACTGAAAAAATAAATTATAAATTACGTGATTGGATTTTCTCTCGTCAGCGATATTGGGGAGAGCCAATTCCGCTTGTGCATTGTGATGCCTGTGGAATAGTGCCCGTTCCTGAAGACCAATTGCCGATAACATTGCCTGATGTTGAGCACTATGCACCGACGGGAACAGGAGAATCACCATTGGCAGCAATGACCGATTGGGTGAATACAACATGTCCAAAATGTAGCGGTTGTGCAAAACGTGAAACAAATACTATGCCGCAGTGGGCAGGATCATGCTGGTATTTCTTACGGTATCCAAATCCGACGTTGTCAGATCGTCCATGGAGTGCAGAGGATATGCAGTATTGGTTGCCGGTAGATCTGTATGTCGGTGGTATCGAGCACGCAATTTTGCATCTTCTATATGCACGGTTTTATGTAAAAGTTTTGTATGATTTGGGACATTTGCCGTTTGATGAACCGTTTACGCATCTCTTTAATCAAGGAATGGTTCTTAAATATTCAGAAAAATCTGGATGTGTTGAAAAGATGTCTAAGTCAAAAGGCAACGTAGTAAATCCTGATGAAATTGTAGCATCATATGGTTCTGATGCTCTGCGTATGTACATGATGTTTATGGGGCCGCCAGAACTGGATTGTGAATGGCAAGATGCCGGTCTTGAAGGTATTAAGCGATTTTTGTATAAATTCTGGCGATACATGGCTGAGATGCACATTGTTGATACGCAGGATGAGCAGACAACACGACGAGTACATCTGTTTTTAAAAGAGTTCCAAACGCGACTGGATCATTTTAAACCAAACACTGCAATATCTGCAGCGATGGAATGGCTCAATGATGCGATTGCTGGTCACATGCAATTGAATGCACCATTATTTGAATATATTGTTGTTTCATTGTCGGTTTTAGCGCCGCATATGGCGAGTGAACTGCTTGAGAAGAAATTAGGCAAGCGACTTGTTGATTGTCCATGGCCAACATATGATCCAGCATTGTTGACACAAACTACGTGCACGGTGGTTGTTCAGGTGAATGGTAAAGTGAGAGCCAATATTTGCGTGGATAAAAATGCATCGCAAGAAGTTGTTGAACAAATGGCCAGACAGCAGGTGGCATCATGGCTTGCTGGTAAAGAGATTATTAAAGTTATTTTTGTGCCTAGCAGGCTTATAAGTTTTGTTGTAAAATAGAAACAATTCTTATGAACAGTAGGCGAAGAAAGGGATAACGATTATGATGAATAAATTCATGTTGGTTTGCATGGCAGCATTGTCTTCAATGGTTGCACAAGCAGCAATTAATCTTGATATACAGTTGAGTGTATTGAATCAAGAGCTGGTAAGAGAGGTAGTGACAGTTGATGAAGCAACGGGAACATGGTCTTGCCAACAAGATGGTTTTGCAATCAAAGCAACTGTTCAGGATCTAGGAGAAGAAGTAGCGGTAGCTATGTGTATCTCTGGTACTGACGAAAATGGACAAGAAGTTATTTATTCAGAGCCAACAATGGTAATGGCTTGGGGTCAACCAGGTACATTGTGTATTGGTGAAGAAACAAATGAGCAAGGGGAACATTTAGATGTTCTAATGCTTACTGTTACTGCTACACGATAATATACAAAATTTAAAACTTTTGTTCATAAGAATAAAAAGAGGGACATGCGAATGTCCCTCTTTTTGTTGATTCAGAAATAAATCTGCATTATCTGATTAATTATTCAGCTGAAATCAGCGCAGTAAGTTCCTTTTTTAATTCCGGTAACGAGCGGCTTCCTACAAGTCGGGCTGCTTCTTTTCCGTTTTTATAGCCGATAATTGCAGGGATTGATGGGGTGTTGAGCGCATCAGCATTATCAAATTCATCTTGATTAATTTCAACAAAGGTGATGCGATCGCCAAATTCTTGCGCTGCTTTTTCAAAGACTGGCTTCATGCCTTTGCATGGTCCGCACCAAGGGGCAAATATTTTAAAAACAACGGGCTTATCATTTGCTGCAATTAATTGGTCAAATTCTTGCTGCGTCGTGATCATTGTAACACCGTGTTGAGCAGCCGGTGCTGTTTCTGTTGCGATTTCAGCAGCAACAGGGGCTGGTTTGACTGGTTCAGTTGAGGCTTGTGCTGTTACGATTTCGTCCGAGGGGATAGTTGCAATGGACTGTGCAGCTTGTGGGCATTTTGGACAGCTAGGAACAACGCATGTTGTACGCCATTGCATGTAATAACCAATCGAAGTAACAAAGACAATTGCTCCAATTAAAAGCATATTTCTATTTGACGGTGCCATAACAATCCTTTCACATAAAAAAAGAGAACCTATTTTTATCTCAGCATAGATTTTTAAATGCTGAGATTGCAAGGTTTTTGCGTCGTGTACATTAATCGTTGAGGCGCCGTCGTTTTTCTGCAGGATCGTTCATACCTGCAAGAAGCTCTGCAGCAAGGGGTATTTGTTCCATTGCACTATGCCATGCTTCATACTGTTTTGGATGATGGGTCAGAAGACATTGCTGCATTCGGTAAAGCTCACGACGATATGTTTCACGGTGGCAATTATATATCATATCGTCAACATCACGCGATGCACTAATGCGTATAATAGTCTGGCGTAGATCTTCTGGTCTATACTGTTCTGGATTGTTTTTTATCATTAAGTGTCGCCGCTTCCAAAAACCCACTATCATTTTAGAATGATGTGCAATCACTGCACTGACTTCAGGATTCCTGCGTAAACATTCTTCTACCTCAGGAACAATTGAGTTGCTAATTGCAAGGCGTAATGTCTCTTGCGGATCAGCTGCCGCACAAAATGATATGGAGGCATTTTGTAGGATGCAGAGCGTAAGTAAGAGGGGATATAGTTTCATGATATGTATCATCCTTATATTGGTTGTTTGGTAATTAGTTGTGATTATATGGTGCATTAGTATCCATTGAGCATACGGATGAAATCATCTTGATCTTGTTGTATCCAAATGCTTATCAGATAATCAAATCGTGGATCTTGCGCACAGCGACTTGCGTACCACGGGCGCATTACTTTTTCAGCATCACCAGTTTTGTGGTGATTATATTCGTGATACCAATTGGTCACCAATATTCTTCTGGGACTAACGCATTTATAATCTTCTCGTATCCAGTGATCTAATATAGGTTGCGCGCGTTTGCCCTGCTGACGATACCATTGCTTAAAGAACAGTGCTCCTTGTAGCCCATATGGAGGTTTGGGCGCCAGAAAAGATAGGTATTCAGCTTGGAACTTGAGGTATTGTTGATGCTGTTCGTCCTCAGGTGCTGCGCAAAATAATACTGAGCTAGGTAATAAGAAAATTAAAAGTAATATGTACATATTCATTGCTTATCTTCAATAATGGGTATGTGTTTCCTTATTCTTTATTTTCGTCTGGAGGGTTAGTCATTCGCAGCCGTTTCTTTGTCCCGTAAAGCGGTGGTTTTCGCCGTGCACCTATTTTTGAAACAGGCGGGATGAAAGTATTCATCAAGAATTCCTCTGCGCGTTCGTCTTTGCACCGATCTATATACCATGGGAGGAGTTTGCTTGGGCCGTCATGATGGATGTATTCATAATGCATGTGTTCATATTCCTGTGTCAGTCGTCTTTCAAATTGGCGTTGCTCTGTTTCGGCGAGTGCGCAGTATATTTTCTCAGATGTTCCGCCGCAGAGGGCCCGGTTACTTTTGGCTTGTGAAACCACGTACCCAGTCACTGGCCAATCGAGGCGAATATATTCTTGCACCTCTGCTATATCCGCACGGTAGACAGCATCTAGTAGTGGGTCCCTCCTTGGCAGTTCTGCAGCAGCACAGGTGATTTTTATTTGTGTAAGGGAAAAAAGAAATAGTAATACAAACAATAGTTGTTTCATGAGGCAATCTTTCTATTTAGGGTTGCATTAAGATATGTAAAAATGGTATAGCTCGTTTGTCTTCTCGAGATGTTTTTTCGCACCATTGAGCAAGCAATTGTGGATTTCCTGAGGCAGAGGCTTGCTTCCATTCTATAAGGAGTTTTTGAGCAAATTGTAATGCTTCTGCTTCTGTAAGTAACACCCTCGTCTGCCACAATTCTTTTACGTCTCGTGGCAATACATAATCTTTTTTTGCATTGCGTTCAATGAATAGAGTGGTAAGCCTATAGAGAGTATGCTGATCGACGCGAGCACCGCCGTGTACGACGGCATTGTGAATCATCCCGGTACTTCCTGTTTCGAGGCCTTTGTTTAAAGATTCTTGTGCACTCCAACGTTGTGGTGCAGCACAGAAAGATATCATTGTCATTTGTGATAAAAGTAGTATAAAGATAGATTTTTTCATAAAAAGTCCCGTGATAAAGAGGTTATAAAGATTCTATACTATGTGGTATATCATTTTGTTGCAGGCAATAAATCCTTCTTTGCATAATCCGGTAATAATTTTTTCGACACGTTCCGGATCTTTCTGCGTATGCATAATTATCTCTTGAAGCGTGGCTGATTTTTGCATGGTCAGCAGTTTAATAATCATTCCGCGAATTTGCCTATCGGAATCATTAAAACGGGATTGTATTGCATAATGAGCGCTTTTTCTATTGGGGTTAGGATATTGTTTTTTCAGATACACGCCGAAATCCATCAGTGCATAATACCATTCACGCGGGTTATCCCAATCGACCGTTGCAGCAATAAGCGGCATAAGTTGCGCATCAGAAATATCTATTTCATTTTTATAAAAACTGTGAATAAACACCGTGCGAATATTTGTTTCAATAAATATGGTGGGTGTGTTAAACGCAAATGCGCAAATAGAGGCCGCCGTTGCTTTACCAATGCCAGGGAGTGTGACGAGTATTTCTGGATCATTGGGTAAAATACCTGCGTATTGTTGCGCAATGATTTGTGCGCTTCTTTGCAAATACAGTGCGCGACGATTATATCCAAGCCCTTGCCATACTGTTAACAGATCTCGCGTAGATACTGTAGCAAGCGCTGCAAAGGTAGGAAGTTCTGCCATAAATTGTTCAAATTTAGTTTCAACCCGCTGTGTTTGTGTTTGTTGTAGCATTACCTCAGAAATAAAAATTGCATAGGGATTGTCGATATTGCGCCATGCAAACTGACGTCCATTATTTTTATAAAAATGCCATATTTGATCTTGAAAGTTGTTTATGATTTCGTTATTTAGCTGCATGGTTTCATTTGTATCTTGTTAGTCAACTGCTTCGTTCTATATTGTGATCCTCTCTCAGGAAATGATGCCGTTGATGCTCTAGGTGCATTCATTAGTGGCGAGTGCATTGTCTGTATAGCATAGTGCTCCTCTAGGCAGATATCTATTTGCGCTTTACATGCTGCATGCAATGTGCGTTTACTGAGTTTAGAATAGCGTTTAGGATAGAGTTTATTTAGTTTAGGATAGGATAAAAGTCTTTTGAAAAACGCGTCATATTGTTGTAATAGGCTCCCTTTTTGTATTGAATCGTTATATGCATCTAGAAGAGGGCGATACATTATATCTATAGCATTATTCTGCGTTGTGAGCCATTCTCCCATTTGCTCTACTGTATTAACTTCATGGTCATTTAGACTAGGCAAGAATGGCAAGAGTGCTGAAAAATTATTGTTCCTTTGTTGTATGCTTTTAATTTCTTGATGCAACACATCTATAGTGGTCCCAGTAACGTATGGGTTCGCTTGTAAATGTGCTATAACTGCTTGAGCATCATATCGGGTAATTGCTCGTTGCAGTAGATGTTGCATCGGATCGTATTGCGCTGCACCATTGATTTTCATCATTATAGAAGATATACAGAGGAATGAGATTATTAATGTTTTGTTCATGTGGATTTCCGATAGCATAAATCTAACCAAAAGGATTGTGAATTACAGTATTATTACTCTACTGTTGCTTTATATGCACGTGTAAGCAGGGGAAGCATGGTACTGATAGCACGATTACAGTATTCGGCCGTTTGTGTCATTGCCTGTAGCTCATTCAATTGCTGTCGATCTAATCGAGGACCGGATGCTGTTAAGAAAGTGTTGATACTCGCTGTGGCTTGCTGCACTTGTGCGATTTTTTTATGCAAGGTCTGCATCGTGGCTGTAGTAACGCGTGGATTTGCTTGTAAACATGCTACCACCGCTGGAGCATCGCATCGGCCAATTGCCTGTTGCAGCGGTTGTTGCGTCGGATCGTATGGCGCTGCACCATTGATTTTCATCATTATAGAAGATATACAGAAGAATGAGATTATTAATGTTTTGTTCATGTGGATTCCTGATTGATAAGTTCATGATATATTACAAAGATAAATCGTACGTATAGTATAAATCTAAAGAAAAGGATTGTGAATGAATTACGGTAAAATCGCTATTATTGGGGCGGGTGCAGTGGGATCTACAGCAGCATATGCAATCATCATGAAAAATATTGTCACTGAATTATTACTTGTTGATGTTAATGAGCGTCGCTGTCATGGAGAAATTTTGGATTTATCAGACGCACTTTCATTTTCTGTAACATCAAATGTGCGTGCAGCGACTATTCAAGAGGCGGGATCTGCAGATATTATTATTATCGCTGCGGGCATTGCACAAAAACCAGGACAGTCGCGGGTAGAATTGTTACATGCAAATCGTGCAGTTATTAATTCGATTATGAGTAGCATGGGTAAGCTTAATCCAAACGCAGTCATTGTTGTTATTTCTAATCCAGTAGATTTAATGACATTTCTTATACAGGATATTTCTGGATTGCCTCGTAATCAAGTTATCGGTTCTGGAACATTTTTAGATTCACAACGTTTACGAAATTTGCTTGCAAAAAAAGCGAATGTTGCGGAGCAGTCGGTGCATGCATACATTTTAGGGGAGCATGGTGACTCGCAGTTTTTTGCGCAATCGATATCACACATTGCAGGTATTCCAATTGCGCAATTTCCAGGCATAACAGCGCAGGATCTTGATGAGTTTCCGCGCACTGCTCGTGATCGTGCTTATGAAATTATTCAATGTAAAGGTGCAACGTATTATGGAATTGCGACCTGTGTGGCAGCATTATGCGAAACAATTATTTTTGATCATAAACGGGTATTGCCGGTATCCCATTATCAGGAAGAATTTGGCGTTTGTTTGAGTATGCCTGCGGTAATAGGAGCTAAAGGAGTTGAACGTATTATTCCAACTCCTTTAGATTTTAAAGAACGAGCTTTATTGCAAGAATCTGCTGAGCAGTTGCGAGTGCTGTGTAAATAATATGAGTTACCTCCAAATAAAGAAACCATCTGTTGCGCCTTTTCGGCGCATTTATTTCTGGATTGCTACGCTTCGCTCACAATGACGGTTGGAGAATGTCAGTAGTGCTAATAATATTTATCTCTACTTCATAGTTTTACTTTTCAAAGATGTCATCTACCTTCACTGCCACCTGATTCAGAACATAAAGCATTGCTCACCGTCATTATGAATGGAGCGTAAGCGAAATGTAGCCCTACTACGCAACCTTCGGTTGGCTACGAAGGGCCATGCCAGGAGCCATATGAAGCTAAACTGCATATCAAAGCTTCGTGAGGCGAAATATGGTAATCCAGAAATTGTGCGCCCAGTATGGGCGTGACCTTGTTACACACGTCCTATTTTGAACACGGATAGCAAATCAGTTTTTAAAATGTTGCGTACGGCTTTTTGTACATCAGCGATGCTGATCTTTTCTAGTCTAGCAGCGCGTGTATCAAAATAATCAGCAGGGAAGTTATATTTATCTAAGAATAAAAATGCGGATGCGATTTTACTGTTAGATTCAAAATATTGTACTGAAGCAGTGATTAATGCTTGTTTTGCTTCTTCAAACTCTTGTGGAGTAATCTGGTCAGCAACGTGTTTTAATGTTTCAATAATTGCCTGTTCAGCTTCTTGTAGTCGATCAAGAGAGACTAATGTTTGCACTAAAACCATGCCGGGTTCTTTGTCAGTGGCAGCAGTGAGAGAACCATTGATAGAGTAAAACAGGCCGCTTTGCTCACGTAATTTAAAGAGTCGTGAACTCATCGAACCTAAAGCTCCACCGCCAAGAATCTGATCAAAGATTATCAATTTATCGTAATCAGGATGGGTACGGTTGATTGATAAGCCAGCAAAGCATAAAAGAACTTGATCGCGATTGATTGGATAATTGATCTGCTTGCTTTCAGGAGTTTGTAGTACCGGACACTGAATAGTTTCAACGGCTTTGCCTGTCCACGATTTTAGTTTCTCTTGAATGAGCTTTTGGACATCATATCCAGCAAGATCACCAACGATAGCGATACGTGTTTGATCAGGAACAATGAAACTGCGGTAGCAATTGATTAAATCTTGCTGTGAAATTGTTTCTATGATTTCCGCTTTACCGGTCAGATTTTTACTGTATGGATGTCCTTGATAAACATGTTCTCGAATGAGTTGGCCTGCAAATGATGAGGGGTTGTCCCAGAAGTTTTTGATTTCTGATTGGATTTGATCTCTAATTTTTTCTATTTCTGTTTCGTTGAATGTTGCGTTAGTAAGAATTTCAAGCAACAACTCGAGTCCTCGTTCTAGTTCGCTGTTTAACATGCTCAGTGAAATGGATCCTGGAGATACACTAAGGCTCATGCCGCGCGTTTCTAGTTCTTGTGCCAATGCAGTTGCGCTGAAGTTCTTTGTGCCTTCAGACATCATTTGAGCTACAAAGTTATACAGCCCCTGTTGTTCTACTGGGTCATAATGGCCCTGTGCTTTAAATTTAAGGGAGATGTTTATTTTTGGAGTTTTTGGATTGTGATATGTAAAGATGGTGATGCCATTATCGGTTGTGTATGTATTAGCCTTAGGGTACGAAAATTGTTTTGTTTTGTTTGAATGTACAGATAATGCATACGAAGGATCTTCCAACGGAGATGTGCGTTCGCGAGCGAATAAAATTTCTTTATCTTGTGCGTCAGATGCTTGTTGTAGTTCAACCCAGTATGATTTTTCTTCCTCTGGAATTGGCAGTACCATGCCTTTATGCGTTACCGATGGCCTAAAATATTGTTTTAAGATAGAGTGCATCTCTTTTTTGATTGTTTCCGGCGCATCGTTCATATAATTGAAAATATAATTTTCGTTGCCGGTTGCTAAAAAGAATTTACCGATATCAAAAGCCTGGTCGTCGGTACTTTCTAATGTTGAATAAAGCCGCATTTTTGTTTGGTTGATTGCTCGTTTTAATTCCTGATCGGTCACACCATTTTTAGTTAAGTCATCAAGTTCATCTTGAATAATATCGATAATTTCTTGTGTAGCATCGATATTTTTTGGCTCAAAAAGAATAAAGAAAACACTGTGATCAAATAAAATATCCCAATGATATGCAGAAAGAGACGTTACTAATTTTTGCTCATCAACCAATATTTTATACAGACGTGATCCTTTGCCAAGTCCTATAACCCAGGAGAGTAATTCAATAATATGGGAAGATGGATTTGTGAGTCCAGGGACTGTGTATCCGAGTAGCACTGTCGGTTGTGCTACGTCTCGGTAGATGGTTACTGATTTAGATGAAATATCTTTGTTTAAGTAAAATTCAGGTCGGGTGTAGCTGGTGTCAGTGGGAATATGGCCAAAATATTGTTCTGCTAGTTGTGCTACTTCATCTGCTTTTACATCGCCAACAACGACTAATGTTGCATTGTTAGGAGCATAATGTTTTTGGTAAAACTGTTTTAAATCTTGTCCATTAACGTTCCACAAATCTTGTTTGAATCCAATAATTGGATAATGGTATGGGTGATCAGGGAACATTGCAGTAATCATTGATTCAGCAAGGCTTGATAGGTAATTATCTTTACGCATTTTTAGTTCTTGAATGACCGCTTTCATTTCAGAGTTAAGATGATCATCCTTAAATGCGCAGTTGGTCATGCAATCTGCAATGATTGGTAAAATTTGTTGCCAGTTTTGTGTTGGAAGATCAAATTTATAACCCGTAAAATCTTGTGTAGTGAATGCGTTACAGCTGCCAGATAGTGTGCGCACGATCAAATTGATATCTGATTCTGCCAAATTGAGAGATGATTCTCCTGCAGTTCCTTTAAAAATCATATGTTCAATTAAGTGTGCAATTCCTTTCTCTCCAGTTTGTTCATCTTTTGAACCAACGTTATACCATATTTGTATCGAAACGATTGGTATTTGATGTGATTCCAGTACTAAAACGGTCATACCGTTATCAAGTGCATATTTTTTAACTGACTGTGAAATTGTTTCCATGGTGACCTCTATGGTATTTTTATGATCTATTTTTTTGTGTCGCCGTGCGAATAACGAGTGAGAGATGGATAAAAGCATGGCGAGCGTTACGATAAGTTTCTTCATATTACTTCCTCTGTAGACAAAAAGTTAAGAGAATACTGTTTACCATACAAATATATATTATACTTTTCCAATTTTAATTTTAATAAGTTTATCTGTTGATAAGATACTACGCACTGCGTCTATTACTTCAGATAGAGAAATGGTAGACAGGTGTTCTGGTTGTTTATCAAAATAGTCTGCCCCTAATTTGTATCGTCTGAGTAGGAGGAAAGATAATGCTAGACTTTGAGTGGAACTGGCGTAATCAATCAGCCCATTGATGAGAGCGTTTTTTGCGCGTATTAAATCATTATCAGTAAAGCTGTCTATTGCATGATCCAGAGTGCTTTCAATAAGTTGTTCCGCTTGTGATAGCACGGGAATTGATACATTTGTTTTAATAAAAATCATACCCGGCTGTTCATCTGCATCTTGAATCAGGGAGCCACCTATTGTATAAAACAGTCCTGATTGTTCGCGGAGAGAAAATAGTTTTGACCCCATGGATCCTTGTACTCCTCCGGTCAAAACATGATCGAATAGAGCCAGTGCGTCATATCGCTGATCGGTGCGAGAGACAGAAGCCCCTGCAAATCCCAATACAATTTGATCCCGGTTGAGCGGATAGAGATATTCATTTTTTTGTAATTGTTGTATTGCTGGAAATGATAGCGGGGTAATCATGGGGCCATGCCAGGTGCCCAGAGATTCTTCTAACAATGATGGAATGTCGTATTCTTTAATATCACCAACAATGCATAGTGCTGCGCCTTGTGGGCTAATATAGCGGGTGTAAAAATCAATCAGATCGTCTCGAGTAATTGACTGTACGCTTTTGATGGTTCCAAGCTCATTTTTTGCATAGGGATGATTTTTATAAATATGCTCATGAGTATACTGCCAAATATATTCTGATGGATCATCCCAGTACTGCTTAATTTCCGTTAAAATTTGAGTGCGTACTTTTTCTACGTTCTCAGCTAAGAATGTGGATGCAGTGAGAATTTCATTGAGTAGTTTTAATATTGTTTTTAAAGAGCTTGGTACTGTTTGTATGGTGATACGCCCAGCTTCTATGTGCATGTCAGCACCAGCATGTTCAAATGCATACGCAAGTTGCTCTTGGTTGTAGTTACGAGTGCCTTCTATTAACATGCGGGAGAGGAAATTATAAAGACCCTGTTTTGTGCTCGGATCAAAAAAATAATCTGCTGCGAGGTCAAGTACGATGGAGATTATTGGGGTGTCTGATTTTTCATACCAAAGTACATCAAGTCCGTTTGCAAGTTGCGTTTGATGGCAGCGAGGAAAGGTAAACGGGATTGCCGGTTGAGCAGTGATTGTGTGGCTGTAATTTGGTTCTTCTAGCATTGACGTGCGTAACCGCTTAGCATGCATTTTGCTGTCAAATGTATCTGTTTTATGTTGTTCTTTTTCCCACTGTTTTAAATCTCCTTTTGCAAAAGGCATCAGCAGTCCACTATTTGCAAAAATTGGTCTACAATGAGTTTTTACGATGATTTCTATTTCTTTTTTAATGCGCGCAAGATCAGTTTCTGCGATACTCGTAAAAATGAATTGTTCATCTCCGGTTGCTAAATAAGAGAGACCGATTTTCTCTGCTAGTATCGTTATTTCTTGCATGGACAAAGTATGTTCTTTGTGTAGTTGCCGTACTGCTCGTTCTACTTCATTATCGGTAAGGCCGATCTGGTAAATGAGCTGTAGCTCTGCAATGATAGTTTTTTCTATTTTGGGGATTAACGTGTTGTCGATTGGTTCATATGAAATAAAGAGTACAGATCTATCAAAGGTGTCATAAATATATGTGTCCAGATCTGCAGCCCATTGATGTTCATCCACTATTTTTTTATACAGACGTGAGCATTTTCCCTTGCCAATGACCCATAGCAAAAGATCAAGATAGTAACTTTTTTTCTCACGCAGGCCAGGAATGGTAAAACAGATAATACCTGATGATTGATCAATATCTCGATACAGGGTTATAGATTGCTGTACGGTATCTTTTGCAGGCAAATAGCGGTGCGTGATTTCAATTGTTTTAGAAGCTAAAGGACCAAAATGTTTTTCTGCTTGTTCAATGACTTCATCGGGCTGTACATCTCCTACCACAACCAACGTGGCATTATTTGGTACATAATGGGTTTTATAAAAACGAGCAATATTGGCACAGGTCATCTGCCAGAGGTCAGAGCTGTATCCAATGATCGGATGATGATAGGGGTGTCCGGCAAACAGCATGCCGATGATTTCTTCTTCTAAAGTGGTGATGTAATCATCTTTATACAGCTTGAGTTCTTGGAGAACCGCAAACAGTTCAGAATTTAAAAGATCGGGTTCAAAGCGTGCGTTATTGAATATATCTGCAAGTAAATCAAAACCAGTGGTCCAATGTTGACGAGGAAAATCAAAGAGGTAGACGGTGTAATCATGAGATGTCATCGCATTGCAGTACCCAGAAAGCTTATCTACCAAATGGGTAATATCAGTTTCTGAAAGGCGTTGTGTGCCCTTAAAAAGAAGATGTTCAAGTAGGTGTGCGATTCCTCGCTGTCCCGTTTTTTCATCAGCAGAGCCGGCAGCAATCCATAGTTGCGTGGATACTTTTGGAATGGTGTTGATTGGCAAGATTAAAAGAGTAAGGCCATTATCGAGTGTATGTTTTATGACAGGTGTATTCATATTTTTTACCATATTGGAATTCGATTATTATATGGTAACTAATGTACCGTGAGATTCAAATATGTAAAAAATTATATGCCTCGATAATCAGCACAAATATATGCTTAGTTATCGAGGCATAGGAATTTTATTGACGATGAATTGATTTATTCGTCTAAAGCTTTTTTAGTGGCATTCCCTGGGACCGTGTTTTTGGGGCTTTTTTGTCGCAGAGCATATGCTAAAGTATCAGCAAGAACACCCGTCCCTATACATAATGTGCTGCCCGTAATGCATGTAAAAGCTATAATAGCTGTGCCAGAGGGATCGTAGTTTAAGTAGTGCCGACCGCAGAGGTAAGTAGATCCAGCTGCCGATAGCATAAAAGCCGCTTTAGTATACGGCATAGGTACATCTTCTGACGATGTTTCTTTTCGGGCAACCGCTCTAGGCTGGGGATACAATTGGTTTCTAAGGTATTGCTGAGCTTCTGAAATGGAGAGCTCTCCTTTACGAACTTTGTTGAGAGCATTGATGATAGTAGCGCTATGGCTAAGATCAGATAGGGTGATCTTTGGTGTGTTCGAATTCACACCAAGGGCTGGAACTGCAGCTGGGGCAACTGGCAGGATCGGAACAGGCATTGGTAGGATGGGGGGCATCGGTACATAATCATCAGGTGGTCTTAGGCAATAGGCGGAGGCTGTCACTGATAACAATAGTACTGTAACTATAGTTTTTTGCATTGAGTTTCCATATGTATTGGATAAGGAATATTATTTAACTAGTATTCTACGGCGTTTTTTTAACTTTGTCATGCCTTGAATCAAAAAAATCAGCGCTGGACTCCATAAATATATTACCTATTTTATAGTGTGGATTGCCGTATTACGCTTATGTTTTGTTCGCGATGACGGTGGGCTATATCTTGCACTGCGTTACAAGACGGCACAACATGTAATGCTCTTGTTAAAATTTGTAAACCTTCATGCGCAATAATCAAGGTACTCAGGAAAGTCATTGTTCTTGAGTGCTTTAAAGACTTTTATTATCACATAAGGAGTAACATCCAAATTAATGCTTGAATCTTTTGGTTTTATTGCAGAATCAGGGTCATTAAAATCGATAGTATAAATCGCTTCTTGTGCAAAATCTGATATTTCATCTTTAAATGATATAATTGTAGCATGTGAAAGTTTGATATAGTCATTTAGTAACACATCATAAGTTTTTCTATAGTCCATACAAACACTCTTTTTTAGGTATGCGTGCGATAATAGTATCTTCTGTGTCACAAATTTCTGCAACATATCCAATATCAGGATTAAATATAAATTTTTCAAAAGACACTGAAGCTATTACATCAAAGTGACGTGCAATTGTTTCAAGATTTGTTTTTATTATCGGAATGCCAATTGTGCTCCATTCAATATATGCTGTTGTATTGGTAAGAGGCCCTCTTAAATCGAATAATTTACTTACTTTGGACCGAATGCTTTTTGGTGAAGCTCCTATAACATCATTATCTTTAAAAAATTCCCAATCGATGCGTCCCCATCGCGTTATTGGTATATTATTTTTAAACCAGACATCAAGTTGTTTTTCTTCTTCAGGCGGTAACAATGTGACATTGAGGGTATCAATGCACTTTTTAAATAAAGAGTTATGATCCAAAATTTTAGGATCAATGTATGTTTCTGCTTGGAAAAATTTATGAGATATAGGAGGTATTCCGGCGGTAACTTCCATTGAACTTTTTATTTCAATAACATAATTAGCGGTAGGATTAAATATAAATTTTTCAAAAGGAACAGCAGCATCAAAGTAATCTTCATATTTTATAATGTTATCAAGAGTAGTTTTTATAACAGGAGCATATGTACTCCAAGAGACATAAACATTCCTATCAAACTCATGACCAAATAATAAAAGCAAATTAGGAATGAGTGTACTATAATCAAAAGAAGGTTCAGTTTTTTTATAAAACCGTGACCAATTAACCCTACCCCAGCTAGTTTTTGGACACATTTGTTCAAAAAGGTTATCTAGATGTTGTCCATATTCAATTGACATAATTGAAGCATTGGATATTTCTACGAAATCTCGAAAAAACTCACTATAATTTATTCTAGGATCCATTAGTAAATGCCTTGTTAAATAGTTGTTCTATATTTTTTGAGAGCTAATGCTTGTAGATGCATTATATCTTCACTATGATTCTTTTGTGCGCTTTGTTTAAAGATAGTAAGGGCAGCTTCAAGAGATGCTTTTGTATTAAAACTTTTACATAAATTTAACACATCTTGTTCACCTCCTTCAAATTGAATTACAATTGATTGACCATTCGCTCCTCTACCAAGTCTCCAATCCGTAATATTAATATGTGCACCTTTATCTGGATCCCAATCCACACGCACAGTAACCTTATCATCATGGAAAGATCGACCAGTAATTTGTCCTTTTAAATTTTTTGTAATGTTTTTAGAATTACCACCTACTTTACCAACATGTGGTTTTGATTTACTCCAATCAATATCTTTCAGTATTTCAAGCACTTCATTACGAGCTTGTTCATATGTTTGAACTGGAGTGCATTTCTTTTCCTGTTTTCCTTTAGCAGCCTTTTTACGAGCATTCGCCAATACTCTTTGCGGCTTTCCCCCACTCTTACCAACATCATGAGATGCATTAAAAAGAACTCCTTCTGGTGTCGCTAAAAAACCTTCAGGAGGGGCAAGAGGATTTTTTTTCATCCAAGCAAGTACACTGGTTTTTGCCTTGGCAAATAAGCCACCGAGCCCTTTTGTCAGTTGACCATGCGCTCGCCATTGCGTCATGAGTTGTGAAGTTGTTTTTACTTTATCGCGTGAAGAAATTTCTGATGAAATAAATGCATTTATAAGGTTGTCAATGGGTTCAATAAAGGTGTCCCATTTTTCTTTTCCTTTTACAGGATCGTAAAAATCGGTGTATGCAATATCAAGAACGTTACAAGCTAGTTTACAGAGTTGATATCCTAGTACATATTTGCCAGCTACTAAGTATAAGCTGGTCTGTACGGGATGCATGACGCTATCAACTATTGCTCCAGTAATTCCCTGTTCTATGCCTTCAACAATGGCATTGCTATAGTCCAATAATGAATAACAAAAATCGATGATATGAAATGCTTTTTTTGTATGACCAACATGATTGTATTCACGTGCAGCATCAATGGTTTGTACGAGCGCTTCCTCATTTTTTTTCATGAATGAGTCTTGATGAGCTTCTACAGCTTTGTCTAAAAGATAGAGGCAATCTTGATGGGCGGCTTGTTGAAGTTGGTTGCCATAACAGCTAACATAGTGACCCTCAAGAGTCCACGGCTTTATATGTGTTCTAACCAGCTTGCGTGCCTCTTTTGAAACTTGATAAGCGCGTGTGGCATATATAGCCCCATTTTGTTGCACATCTTCGTATGCTTTTTGTCGCCGTTCAAAATGGTTGCTAATGCCATATTCGTAAGCATCGCAAAATTCTTGAAGTTCTTGATCATACACAATGCCATCATCATAATCAGGGAGTTGCTCAACAAAATTCATCTGCATTTTTTCATGCCGTTGTGTTTGCATTACCTTTGCTTGCGCTAGTCCTATTTTTGTTGCTTGAGAGCCTATTTTGTCTCTTGCATCTTGAGATAGTTTTTCACGCAAATCTGGGTTCTGTTTTAACTTGTTATCCAGATTTAGGATCCAATCGTTGTAATCAAAGTTACTTTTTAAAAAATCCCAAAAACCTGCATGATCATATAAGCCCCATTGTTGCATAATTTTATAGCGGTGCTCATTGTGAATGTACGCTTTATGGGACCCCATTGTGTATACATATTGGTATTCAACGGGTGCCTTTAGTTGTAAGTTTTTTGGGCACCAGTCGCCAAATAATTTGAATGCAGCATCCCAATATTTGTGTTGATCCCATGATGCGCATCCTTTGTGGTAATACATCACGTTAGTAAGTTCAGGATCTTTAAAACTCGCCGAGAGCCTGGACAATCGATCTCTGACTGGTTGATGATAAGGAATATTTGGTGGTAGTGATCCTATGCATAGTGAAAAACTGGACTGACTATTGTTGTCTGAATATGATGATGGATATGCAGGAGTATGTTCATTAGTATGTGGTGGATAATCACAATTTTGGGGAAATTCAAAAGAATGAACTTCATACTCAATCTCAATATTTATTTCATATTCAATTGCATGAATGATCTCTTGCTGATGTGCTGTATATTCAGGGGGAATGTTACCTTCACAACAAAGTTTATAATTTTCCCAATCTGATCGATCGGTGGCTTTTAAGTGTGCAAAAGATGTTATGCCTGCTAAAAACCAAAAAATAATGAGTATCTTTTTATGTATCATGATCCGCTTTATTGCTACCGTTATATCTATTTTTTTGCAGTAAAGCATGAAGGAAATTGGAAATGCAATCTGTTGGCATTAGAATGAAAAAGTGTATTGATTGCGTTGAGATTTTTTAACTTTAAGTGAGATGAAAAATCAATATAGGTGATGCAATAAATTCCGACCTTTTCCCTTGAGACTGCTTTGTTGATATACTGCTGCTCTGATTGGGAAGTTCATGTTTTATACATAAAGGAGATAGTGACGATATGAAGATGATATATGTAGTGGGGGCATTTGGGGTTATGATGATAGGCGGTGTTTTATTATATGGTGAAATTTCTGATCGGGGTGATATGAACAATGTAATTCAGTCGCGTGCAGATATTGCAGCGCTTTTTCCTAAAACAGTAATAGAACTTAATCAATTAGTAGAGCATGCAAAAAAAAGTGCAGCAAAGGATATTGATGCAATTATTGCGGTTCCTGATACAGAGCGTACTTTTGCAAATACCGCATTAGCATTTGATCGTGCTTCGGCGTTTTCTGATTTAATGATTACCACCAATGTTATACATACGTTAACATTGGTGTGTCCAGATGATGCATTGCGTCAAGCGGCGGAAAAGGCGGACATTGATCTTAAAGAATTTATCGTGGTGTATATATCTGATAATGCGCAGCTGTATAATGTGTTAAAAACGTATGATATAAATAAAAATGTTTCATTATTGAATGCTGGTGAGCGCTATTTTTTACAAGAAACGTTAGCAGATTATAAGCGGGCAGGACTTGATCTTGATGGGCCTGATCGTGCAAAAGTTATTCAGCTTAAAAAAGAGTTAGCGCAATTAACGCAGCAGTTTGCGGTGAACATTGCAACGGATGCAAGTACTATTGCCGCAACGCAAGAACAGCTTGCAGGACTGGATGCAGATTTTATAGCGGCATTAAGACGTAATGATGCAGGGTTATACGTGGTTGGTGTTGACGGTCCAACCTATACAAAAGTAATGGAAAACTGCACGGTGACTGATACAAGAAAACGGTTATATGAGCAGTATAATAATCGTGCATATCCTGCGAATGAACAATTGCTTAAAATAATTATTGCAAAACGTGATGAGCTTGCACGAGTAATTGGATTTGTAAGTTATGCGCACTTACTGCTTGATAATTCTATGGTCAAAAATCCGGAAGCGGCGCAACAATTTTTAAATCAATTAATCGTGCGTGCAACTAAAAAAGCGCTACAAGAATCAGCAGCTCTTGTGAGTAATGTACCATCATCGGTAGCATTAACGGCTGATGGTAAAATTAATCCATGGGATTATGGTTTTGTGAGTAACCAGTATAAAAAAAATAACTTAGCTGTGGATGAACAGGAGATCGCAAACTATTTTCCGATGGAAAAAACGGTTGCAGGACTTTTGGATGTCT
This sequence comes from Candidatus Babeliales bacterium, assembly GCA_035944115.1. NCBI lineage: Bacteria > Candidatus Babeliae > Candidatus Babeliales > Candidatus Babeliales bacterium. The sequence continues at coordinate 92,971 of DASZBJ010000012.1, read as the reverse complement.
ATCGACAATTTTTGGGCTTAGAGTTTGTTACTGCTCCTATTTCTGGGTTGTGGAGTTCTGAGGTGCAACTCATTGAAGTATATGAAGCAGCGGATAGAAAGCAGTTGCTGGGATATTTGTTGCTCGATCTGTTCCCCCGTCCGAATAAATTCTCTCATGCTTGTGAAATGGGGATTGTACCAAGTGTGATTGGTGGTGGACCAGGACTTGCGCTTGTTGTAGCTAATTTTACCCGTGCAACAGCAAGTAAACCAGCATTACTTGACCGAAATTCTGTGGCAACATTCTTTCATGAGTTTGGTCATGCGTTGCATGAATTGCTTGGTAGGACGATGTTTGCACGTCAGGTTGGTACAAGTGTTAAGATGGATTTTGTAGAGATGCCGTCACAAATGCTGGAAGAATGGTTATGGGATGCGGGAATTTTACGTAAAATATCCTCTCATTATCAAACAGGTAAACCACTTTCTGATGAACTCATCTCTAAAATTCAAAATTTAAAGCATTTTGATACGGGCGTGCATGCGTTACGGCAAGCATTTTATGCGCAGTTATCTCTTGATTATTACAAAGCGGGTGCCAATAAGGATGTAAAAGGAATATTCCGTACGCTGTATGCATCAATGCTTCCTATGTTTGTATATGTTGATAACAACAATATGTTTTCATCGTTTGGTCATTTAACTGATTATGGTCCACAGTATTATGGTTATATGTGGTCAAAAGTGTATGCGCTTGATTTATTTGAACAGATTAAAAAACAAGGTTTATTAAATTCAGTGATTGGAAAAAAATATATTCGCGAGATCTTACAACCAGGTGGCAGCAAAGATCCGAACGAGTTGTTGTATAACTTTTTGGGTCGCCAACCAAGTCAAGATGCATTTTTTAAAGATTTAGGTATTTAATAAAGGAGTTGCCAATTATGAAGCACATAACACTATTAGGCTTTTGCGTAGCGGCAGTTGCGCAGATGACAGTGTTGCAAGGGGCAACCGATATGATGCACCGCGTGAAATCGCGTGAAGATATTGCAGCGCTGTTTCCCCAAACGGCGCAAGAATTTAACGAGCGCATAATGGATGTACAACAGCAGGCGCAACAAGCGCTGGATGTAATTATTCAAATCCCAGACGAGCAGCGCACTTTTGAAAATACCGTAGCGGCGTTTGATTACATTATTGGCGCATCTGATTTTGCAATACATCTTTGGATAGCAAAAGTTTTAATGTTAGTTGCTGCTGATGATGAATTACGTGAGGCTGCAAAAGCAGCTGCGCGTGCATTAGAGGAATTTAAAGTCGTGCAGATTAGTGATAACGTGGATTTGTGTCGCGCATTGCAAACCTACGATGCAAGTAACAATCGGGGAGAAACAACAGCGGAGCAAGATTATTACTTAAAAGAATGTTTAGCTGATTTTAAACGAGCAGGACATGATCTATCAGCAGAAGAACGTGCGCAAATTGTCCAACTCAAAAAAGAGCTGGTGGAGCTATGTCAGCGGTTTTCTTCTGCAATAGCGAGTGATGCAAGCAGGATTTACGTAACGCAAGAGCAGCTTGCAGGGCTGAGCGATGATTTTATAGCGAATGTAAAGCGGGATGATGTGGGGCGGTGTATTATTGGTGTTGATTATCCAACATACGGTAATGTGATGCAGAATTGTACAATTGCTGACACAAGAAAACAGCTGTATACAGCTTTTAATAATCGTGCCTATCCAGAAAATGAGCAGACATTACAGCAGATGATTGCCAAACGAGATCAATTGGCAAAATTGCTTGGATTTGCAAGTTATGCACATCTTATTCTTGATAATGCAATGATTAAAACCCCTGAACGAGCGCAGCAATTTTTAGATGAACTGATGATTCGTGCAACTAAAAAAGCGGAACAGGAATTTGCAGCACGGGTATCAGATTTACCTGAATCTGTAACGCTTACTACAGATGGCAAGATGCAGCCGTGGGATAGTGGATTTGTACTAAATCAGTATAAAAAAACACACTTGGCTGTTGATGAGCAGGAGATAGCGGACTATTTTCCGATGGAACAGACCATTGAAGGGTTGTTGGATGTCTATCGACAGTTTTTGGGACTCGAGTTTGTTTCTGCGTCAATTTCTGGACTGTGGCATGAAGAGGTGCGTTTGGTTGAGATGTATGAATCGCCAGAGCGTAAAAAGTTATTAGGATATTTATTGTTAGATTTGTTTCCGCGTCCAAATAAATATTCTCATGCTTGTATGGAAACTCTCATACCTGCGGTTATCAGCAAATCTGGGCAAGATACGCCAGCAATTGCGGTGGTGGTTGCCAATTTTACCCGGCCAACTGCAGATAAGCCATCTTTGCTGAGTCGGTGGTTTGTCAGTACGTTTTTCCATGAATTTGGTCATGCAATTCACGATCTATTAGGCAGAACAGAACTAGCGGTGTGCGCAGGTACGCATGTTAAGTTAGATTTTGTGGAGATGCCATCAAAAATGCTAGAAGAATGGCTATGGGATGCAGAAATCTTACGTAAAGTTTCTTGTCATTATAAAACAGGTGAACCATTGCCATATGAGTCGATTGAAAAAATTCAGCAGCTGAAGAATTTTAATTCAGGTTTTTTCGTGTTATTCCAGACGCTTGGCTCACAACTTTCCCTTGATTATTTTGCCGCAGGTGCTGATAAAGATGTGCAAGAGATATCTCATACGCTTAATGGACGGATCCTTCCTATGTTCATGGATGTGGAACAAGATCACCATTATGCATCGTTCAGTCATTTAACAGAATATGGACCGCAATATTATGGATATCTTTTGGCGGGTGTATTTGCGTATGATCTGTTTGAACAAATCAAGAAAGGTGGGTTGCTCAATAGCAAAATTGGCAAAAAATACATTAAAGAAATTTTGCAACCGGGTGGGAGTAAAGATCCGAATGAGTTACTTTTCAACTTTTTAGGAAGAGAGCCAAATTCGGATGCGTTTTTCAGAAATTTAGGAATTTAAAAACAGAAGGAAGGAAGAGATATGAAACAAACAACTATGTTAGGAGTATGCGCAGCAGCAGTTGCGCAGATGGCGGTATTACAGGGTACAACTGATATGATGCATTCGGTTAAATCGCGCGAAGACATTGCAATATTATTTCCCAAAACAGTGGCTGAGCTTAATGAGCGGGTAGAGCGGGTGCAAAGGGAAGCATGCGCAGCTCTTCAGGATATTATTAATATTCCAGACAGTGAGCGTACCTTTGAAAATACGGTAGCGGCATTTGATTATATTATCGGCGCATCTGATTTGGCGCTTACTTTCACGACTAGTTATGGATTAACATTAGTAGCTTCTGATGATGCATTGCGCGAAGCAGCGCAAAAAGCTGTTCGTGCGATGAAAGAATTTAGAGTGGTGCAGGTTAGTGATAATGTGCCGCTCTATTTAGCATTAAAATCATATGATGCGATGCAAAAAGAAACAGCATTAACGCCAGAACAGAACTATTATTTGCAAGAAACGTTGGATGATTTCAAACGTGCGGGGCATGATTTACCGGCAGATGAACGTGCGCAAATAGTCCAGCTTAAAAAAGAACTTGTAGAGTTATCACAGCAGTTTTCTGCTGCTATAGCGGGTGATAGTAGCACTATTGTGGCCACACGTGAGCAGCTGGTTGGGCTCGACGATGATTTTATTGCAACGCTTAAGCGTGATGAAGATGGTTTTTATATTCTTGGTGTTGATTATCCAACCTATATGAAAGTGATGGATAATTGTGCAGTTGCTCAAACAAGAGAGCGCTTGTATATTACATTTAATAATCGAGCTTATCCAGCCAATGAACAAACGCTTAAGCAAATGATCGCAAAGCGGGATGCGTTTGCGCAGTTACTTGGATTTCCAAGTTATGCCCATCTTACGCTCGATGATGCGATGATTAAAACTCCTGAACGGGCGCAGCAATTTTTGGATGAGCTCATTATTCGTTCCACTAAAAAGGCGAAGCAGGAATTTGCGCAGCTATTATCAGTGTTACCAGAATCGGTAACGTTAACGGCCGATGGGAAGTTGTATCATTGGGATAGTAGTTTTGTGAATAATCAGTATAAAAAAGAATACCTAGCTGTGGATGAACAGGAGATAGCAAATTATTTTCCGATGGAGCAAACAATTGAAAGTTTGCTTGATGTCTATCGACAGTTTTTGGGAATAGAGTTTGTGGTAGCTCCTATTTCTGGATTGTGGCATGAGGAAGTGCAACTCATTGAAATGTACGAATCACCCGCGCGCACAAAGTTATTGGGATATTTGTTGTTAGATTTATTCCCGCGTCCTAATAAATATTCGCACGCATGTAAGATGGGAATAGTTCCTGCGATTACAAATAAATCTGGTGAAGATGCTCCAGCGGTTGCATTGGTAGTTGCGAATTTTACACGACCAACCGTTGATAAACCGTCATTATTGGATCGTCATTTTGTGAAAACGTTTTTTCATGAATTTGGACATGCAATTCACTATATATTGGGTCGAACAGAACTTGCTGGATCTTCAGGAACGCATGTTAAAACTGATTTTGTAGAAATGCCATCACAAATGTTGGAGTTATGGTTGTGGGATACGGATATTTTACGTAAAGTCTCTTGCCATTATAAAACAGGTGAATCCCTTCCGGATGCATTGATCGAAAAAATCCAGCAACTTAAGAATTTTGGTTCAGGACTTTCTGTTTTAACTCAGGCATTTTTATCACAACTTTCACTCAATTATTTTACAGCAGGTGCAGATAAGGATGTGCAAGCTATTTATCGTACTTTGTACGAATCAATGCTTATGACCAAATATGTGGAACAGAATCATATGTATGCCTCATTCGGGCATCTTAATGGGTATGGCCCGCAATATTATGGATATCTATTTGCTAATGTATTTGCATATGATCTGTTTGGAGAGATTAAAAAATACGGATTACTTAACAGCGAAATTGGTAAAAAATATATTCGTGAAATTTTGCAACCTGGCGGCAGTAAGGATCCTAATGAGTTGCTTTTCAACTTTTTAGGGAGAGAGCCAAGTCAGGATGCGTTCTTTAGAGATTTGGGGTTGTAAGAGCTTATTGCTGATGATGAACGGTTAGTAGAAAATAATTCAATGTTTGAAAACGAGATTATTATTTTGCTACCATGCTTCAATGAATAATATATTTATCTTGTCAAAAAGGAGCGAAAGATGACAAAAAAGTTGCTGGTGTTTGGATTGTTTTTTGTAGCGCGATGGAGTAATGCGGATTACAAAACAATAGTACTTAATACTATACCAGTGCAAATGTATGTGAGGGCAGAATGTCGGGGTGATTATTACAGAAGGTATCTACCAGCGGCAGTGTATACCACTGCATCAGAAAAAGGAACAAGTGTAGTAACGCCTGGTGTAAATAGTTTTGAGACGTGGCGTTCTCACCATGGGTTTTCTGATGTCCATGCTGTGGGAGCAAAGGTAGGGGATGTGTGGGGTAAAAATCCGGAAACGGGTGAGCCGCTTGTCTTCACGGCAAAAATGCTTAATAAAAAGGGAGAATATTGGGGAACAGAAAAAATTTTCTATTCTCTTCCTGTGGCAGAGTATTTTCAATTATTGGCTGTTCCTATAAAAAATCCTGCCGATAATAATAACTGGTGGCTGCAATTTGATATCGAAAGAGAGGAGGTAGAGCTGAAGAAGGGTGCTCGCTATGAGAGCATAGTTGAACCGAGGTTCAAAGTGGGTAAATATGATGCTCCGATAGATATGGTGGTTCGTAATATGATGCCAGTTGAGGTCAAATCAAAATGGGAGACGAGCCATGGTCCCGTCGAAAAATCTGTACCTGCTGCGATATATAGTATGACAGTGGGAGAAAACGGAGAGGTGTTTTCTTTGACTCCCGGAGTAGCTGGGTTTGATAGGCAGCATCGCCTTTCTACAGGTTTTTCTTCTGTGCGCGCCGTAGGGGTAAAAGTGGGAGAAGCGTGGGGAAAGAATCCTGAAACGGGAGAATCGCTTGGGTTTACTCAAACAATGTTGAATGATAAAGGAGAATATTGGGGTATTTCACCAACTTTCTATACTCTTCCAGTAGGAAAATACTTTGAATTATCCGTCGTGCCGGTAAAAAACCCTGCGGATAATAATAATTGGTGGCCTAGCTTTCGCATTATAAGAAAGAGTATGAAATTGGTACCCACCGCCAAATATGAGAAGATCGGTGGAGTGGAGTATGGAAAAGTTACTCAATATTCTTATTAAAAGGATAATTTTAGACAGGTAAACCACTTACAGTTTGCTTGTCAGCGGAACGAGTAATTCCCGGTAATAACTGCGCAGTGGATGCAGAAGGTTTTGATATATTCAATATATGAGCAACGGTGTTTGCCAGTTGCGTTGTCGAAACTTTCTCATTCACTGCTTGTTTTTCGTACACACCTTTTTGGTAAATAATCAGCGGTACATGGGTATTTGCTTCATACGGCGTGCAATGTGAAGCGCCTGTTTTGAATTCAGTTAATATGTTATAAGGATCGGTTTGGATGATAATCTGCCCGCTACGGCCTGGGTAAAACTGATTTTTAAAATAACTTTCTAGTTGATTTTCATGAAAGCATGCTTGTTCAAGTTCTGTATAATACCAGACTTGTTTAACTCCGGGTTGTTTCATGAGATGTTCTTTGACTGTTTTTATAACGTTAGTCTGTTCTGATGCTTCAAGCTCATTAAATTGTTGCATGTTAAAATAGAGGTAAGGAGGGACTACTTTTGAGGATATCTGTTTGCCAATGTATTTGCGTATGATCTGTTTGGAGAGATTAAAAAATACGGATTACTTAACAGCGAAATTGGTAGAAAATATATCCGAGAAATTTTGCAACCTGGCGGCAGTAAGGATCCTAATGAGTTGCTTTTCAACTTTTTAGGAAGAGAGCCAAGTCAGGATGCGTTCTTTAGAGATTTGGGATTGTAAGAGCTGATTATTTATCGTGACGGGTTGTTAATACAAAAGGAGGCACATATGCTTGTGCCTCCTTTTTAAGTAATAATAATTGGTTGATGCAATTAACTTGTGTTGTATTAACTAATCGATGTCTCATTTTTTGTCTCAATAATAAATTGATCATTTTCATGTTTGATAACCACTTCTTGCGGTCTTAATTTGCATACTTTTTCGTTCCAATCATCAAGGAGCTGAAGGAATTGCGGAATACCAATGAGTAATTCAGTTGGTACATCTTCGTCTGAATACATCTCACACACACAGACCTTTTCATTCTCTTTATCCACCACCGTGATATTTCCAGAGACAGAAGGATATGTATCATTAGAGGCCCAATTTTTGTATAATTCAATATCATATCCAACATCAGTCGATAGAAAAATCCCTAAATTATGCATCTCCATATTTGATACATCAACATAACTGTAATACTTTCCGTTATACACCAATTTAACAAAGTTCATGTACACCTCTAAAATCTTGGGTAAGCTACTGTTATCGTGTCGGCTCGTATATATATTTCTATTGCTATTCCATCATTTGTGAAAGAATTTATTCTATATTTTCCGCCCTTTTCAAGGAACGGTTGTTGTCCACTTTGCATAAAATTTTCATATGCTTCAACAATTCGATTGATCACCTCTTCTTGTGTCCAATGTGATGGGAAAAAATTTTTCCGAGCTAGCATCGTATCATTTACAAGAAAATCCCCTTTATAGCATTCTCCTTTGCCCATAACTTTATTGAGATACTGAATTTTATGCATGTTGCTCCTTTGCAATTTTGTATGTGTTTAATCAATAATAATGTTTAATATTGATAATGATAGTGCTTTTTTATAGCAAGGATGTGATTTAATGAATGTCTGATCAAGATCAGAATTAGTCGTTTGTTTCAATAATAAATTGATCATTTTCATGTTTGATAACCACTTCTTGCGGTCTTAATTTGCATACATTCTCACTCCAATTGTCAAGTAATTGAAGGAATTGTGGAACGCTCAATTTAAGTTTTGTGGGAACATCTTCTTCAGAATAAAGATCGATTAAATATATACAGCCATCTTCTTTTTCCACAAAAGTTATATTGCTGTAAAGAGATCCGCTTCGATCATCAGGTACCCAATTTTTGTGCGATGAAGAGGAGCTGCATCCTACATCACTCGATAAAAAACAACCCAATATATCCATTTCTAAATTACTTCCTCCTCTATAGCCGTAATGTCGTCCATCATATATTAATTTTACAAAGTTCATGTATATGCCTTTATAGTTTTGGGTAAGCAGTAGTTACCAGACCATTTTTGGTTATCCACATTTGTATTTCTATTCCTGCGTCGCAAAGTCCTTCCACTAGAAATTTACCATCAGACCGTAATTCAGGAAACTTTCCACTTTTCACACAATTTTTCATACAACGTTCATATGCTTCATAAATTGCCTTAGCTACATCCTCTCGAGACCAATGAGCTGGAAAAAATGTTTTGCCTTGTGCTGCCAGAGCGCCTTCTATAAATAAATCTGCTTTATAGCATCCCGTTTTATCCACAACTTTATTAACAAACTTAACAAGACCGCTTGCTTCGACAGCATTAATAAGATCGAGGTGAAAGCCGCTAATGCTTGCAGTTCCCTTACGACTAAACGATAAGTCCATGCCCAAGATATGCTTATAATCGACTTTAATAAATTTTTTTGCACCATCTGCAAATAGATTGACCTTGTTATCAAAATAGGAAGAGAGCCAAGTCAGGATGCGTTCTTTAGAGATTTGGGATTGTAAGAGCTGATTATTTATCGTGGTGAGTTATTAGTAGAAAAAGTAAGCGCATGTTTTTGTGTCTACTTTTTTTAGCAATGACTGTTCGGTATCATTATTTGGCGTTACCCAATAGAGGTCTCGTTTTTTGTCTCAATAATAAATTGACCATCTTCATGCTTGATGATCACTTCTTCCGGTTTTGATTTGCATACCTTTTGCTCCCAATCATCAAGAAGCTGCACAAATTGTGCGATGCTCATTTTAACCGTGGACGCTCTCTCATACGGGCCACTTAAATACACATTTCCATTTTTCTGGTGCAGGGTGGTTGCTTTTTCAGCAACATGTACATCTGGATTATTAAAAACCCAATCTTTGTAGAATAAGATGTTCTCTTTTACATCATGTGCTAAAAAACAACCTACGATATCTGTATCTAAACCATTGCCACCGTAATAATTGTACCGTTGATCATCATATCTGAATCTAACAAATGTCATCATAGGTGATTCATGGTGAGTCTCAATAATAAATTGATTGTTTTCTTGCTTAATAATTACTACTTGTGGTCTGAGTTTGCATACTTTTTGATTCCAATCATCAAGAAGTTGAACAAATTGTTCTATACACATTTTAAGTTTTGTAGGAACGTCTTCTTCCGAATGAAGATCGCTTAAATATATATAACCATCTTGTTTTTCTAGAAAGGTTCTATTGCTGAAACGGTATCCAAGATGATCATCCGGTATCCAGTCTTTATGCGATAAAGAAAAGCTGCATCCCACATCACTCGATAAAAAACAGCCTAGGATAGACATCTCTATACCGCTACTATCGCTATAGCGGTAACGCTGAAGGTAATATTCTAATTTACCAAATTTCATATAAGCTCCTGCAATATTGGGTAAGCTGTAGTTATCAGCCCATTTTTGGTTATAAACATTTCTATTTTTACTTTTGCTTCGCAAAGCCCTTCTGCTATATACTTACCGCCTTTATCCCATCTGTATAAGGCACCATTTTGTATAAAATTTGCATATGCTTCATAGATTGCACTAACTATTTGTTCCTGGGACCAATCGGCTGGAAAGAAACTTTTACCGTATGCAGCAACGGTCCCGTCCACAACCAAATCAGCTTTATAGAATCCTGTCTCATGCATAACTTTATTAGCAAACTTAGCAAGGCCACTTTTCTCCAAGCTATTCATAAAATCCTGATGAAAACCACCAATTTTTGTAGTCCCCTTGCGATTCCACGATAACTCCATACCAAAAATATGTTCATAATCAACTTTAATAAATTTTTTCGCACACTCAGCGAACCCCTGTACTTTATTATCAAATAATGTCTTTAGCCTCAACATTTGGGAATCAAGATTTTTTATCAAGTCACCATGATACATTTTAAGCGCATCTTGTACGATCTCTTTACCCGGGCCACCCATTGCGGTCGCAGTTTGAGCTCCATGCATTAAAAGTGCTTCCGCTTTTGCTGCAACTGCCGCCAATTCTGTTGCCGCACCTTCTTGGCGCATCGCGCGTAATAGTGTTGTTAAAAAAGGGCTCATGCTTTTCTGGATTCGATTGAGCATTCGCAACACCTTTCCTGGTGCAAACTCAGTAATAATCGTAGCAACGCATTTTACCTTATCACGCGTGGGAGTTGCGTTTATTTTGGCGCGGCAAGCTTTTACAAGAACCGTTGTCTGACCTATTAATGTATTCACTTTGCGCATGAGAGAATCAATGGGAGCTTCTTCATTAAAGAATGCAAACTCCACTGCGCTTTTGGTAGCGGATGCACATAAAGAGATCACTTTTTCAAATCCATTAACAACAGTAACTATGGTGTCAAGCGGATGTACTGCAGCATGTACCGCTCCTTGCGCAACGTATACTGCACCTTGTGCAAGATGTACACCACCTACTCCTAGATTCCAAAACCCATTACCAACACCTTCTGCCACCGCAGATGCAATATCAATCGCCTGCCAAACCATATCTGCCCAGTGAGTTGCTAGAGCGGCTTGTTGCTTCTCATTGGCATCAATACCAAACGCTACTCCGCAACCAATCACATCAAAAAATGGTGCTCCATACGCTGCATTGCCAAATGAATTGTGCAATTGTTCTGCTACATGCAATTGTTCTAAAAATTCGGTATGTAATTGGCTTGTATATGCATTCATGAAACCAGTTGTTAATCCGGCAGTTGAAATACCGTATTGCTCTGCAAAGTCACATGCGGCTTGACTGCAATCAAAATCTCTCTGTATGCACGCACCATGTTCTTGTTGCGTTTGCTCAATGGCGGCAATTCGTGCTTGATAGCGTTCAACATCATCACATTCAGCATCAAATAATGCAGTTCTCACCTGGGTAAGTTCTTCTTGATATGTCATCGCAAGTGAGTGTGATGTTTCTTCACCGTTTGACTGTTCTTGGTGATCAGATTCTTGTGCATAGTGATAGATGGCTTTGGCAAGAGCAGAACGTGCAGGAACTGTATTCATTGAAGGCGCAATAGAATCGATATATCGCTGAGATGCTCCTTGAACGATGTCTACGATGTCATCAGGAGGTGCAGCACGTAACTCACAACGAAAGTCAGCTTCTGACGTCATTGCAAATGCCGTATCTGAATAACTATTTGCTGTATCATGCACAGGCGCTTCATCTAATGAAAAGTCTGATACGTATGATTCGGTTGTTTTGTCAGATGCATCTTCGCATGTATTAGCTTTTTCAGTCGGCTTTTCACTTTCCGTCGCCATATGTGCACTGTTTGTTACAGCAGCAGACGTTTTTTCATAACGCGCTGATGCTACCGGGGTATTATTTTTATTAATTTCTTCTGCGTATAGTTCAACTGTTTTCTGTCCTTCTGCTGAATGATACGTTACATACGTTTTTCTCGTGTAAAGATCATAGATAAGGCCAACGGTACTGCCGATGAGAAGGCCACCAGCAATCTTTACCGGGTTTAAGGTCTTTGCCCCGGCGGCTCCTCCAGCAGCACCCCATTTCCAGGTAAAACGCAAAAATGCTTGGAGTGGCAGCGCCGCATTATGGGTCACAATTTCGAGCCTGCCGACTAAAAAAGTATGCGCTGCATTAACTTGCAACGTGCAAACGGGAAGCTTTTCTTGAACCAATATAATGTCTGAAAGTGTGGCGGTTCGATTACCAGAGCAGAGTAGTTGGTCTCCTATACGAAGTTGATGCGCAGGTACCCATCTTTGATCAGGCATGCGATAAAAACGTTGTTTAGGAGTACAAAGAATCGGTGCGGGATCTTGCGCAAATAAAAGACGGCAATAAGAATCTGTCTCGCTAAATCCGACTCCTTCTATGTGCTTATTCACCCATCTCTTTTTAACTTCTTCATATGCGCGAACGCTTCTGCGTCCTTTCGCAACGATCAAGCGAGCAAGTTGCAAAAGAGGCAGCCGTTCTTTTGCATTTTTCATGGTGATGAGTGTCTCGAGACCAAAACCATGTGGTTTGATTATTTGCGTAAAATTAAATAGAGCGAGTGAAAATAACGTCAGTAGGAGACTAACATGTCGTTGGTGATACATCATTACCTCTTTTTAGTTAGGTTATGAACGAGTAATCCCCGGTAACAATTGCCCAGTGGATGTAGAAGGTTTTGATATATTCAATATATGTGCAACGGTGTTTGCCAGTTGCGTTGTCGAAACTTTCTCATTCACTGCTTGTTTTTCGTATACACCTTTTTGGTAAATAATTATTGGTACATGGGTGTTCGCTTCATACGGCGTGCAATGTGAAGCGCCTGTTTTGAATTCAGTTAATATGTTATAAGGATCGGTTTGGATGATAATCTGCCCGCTACGGCCTGGGTAAAACTGATTTTTAAAATAACTTTCTAGTTGATTTTCATGAAAACAAGCTTGCTCAAGTTCAGTATGATACCACACCTGCTTAACGCCAGGTTGTTTCATGAGATACTCTTTTACTGTTTTTATAATGGTATTTTGTTCTTCTTGCTCGAGCGCATTAAATTGTTGCATGTCAAAGTACACATACGGAGGAACTACTTTTGGGAATAATACGTTGGTAACTCCCACTGTTTCGGCAAGTTGTTTATTCATATCATCGATCCATTCATTAAGCATTAATCTGCGTGCAGGAATACCTCTTTTAGCAAGTAGTTCAGGTATTGGCTCGATGCCATGATCAGCGGTAAGAATGAAAAGTAGCTTTTTTTTGTCGACTGTTTTTGTTACTTGTTTTAGAAATTGTTGCAGTTGCTTATCTAGGTGGTAGATGATATCGATGGTTTCCATGCATTCCGGGCCATACATATGACCTGCATAGTCTAACGCGCTGAGTTCTAACCAAAGTACCATAGAATCAGTACTGTTTTTTGGCAGATGCGTGTTGATGCATTCAACAGCAAGATCGAGGCATATTTGGTTGCCGAGAGGACTTTTTTGGATTGGATCCTTGTAAGGCAATTCAACTTTTTTTTGTAAAGAAATCTGTTTGCCAATAATTTGTGGTGAGCCTGCATATTCATAATTATGAATATTTTTAAATTGATATGCAGGAGAATTTAATTTGTATCGTGGTTTCCAGAACATGGAATGGAGAGATTGAAGGTTTTTGTTGCTATTAAATTGTGTAATCCAATGAGGTAACTCTTTAAAATATGCAGTACTTGATGTAAAGCAGCGTGTTGGCGTATCATACCAGATTGCTTTACCCAGTTTTCCGGCTGTTCCGATTGCAGCGCGACTTTTTAAAGAGATAGAAAAAACATGTCGTTTTTGATCAGTTGGTTGTTGTAAGACAAGCTGATCAGAGAGCCCGTCAACCATAATGTTTGCAGCTGATTTTCCATATTGATACAGTTCTGTGGGAGAAAAAACTGCTGCATTTTCCGCGCTATCTTTATCGCTTTTTATAGAATTACCATTTTCATCAACCCAGGAATTACTAATAATACCATGATTTTGTGCGTAGGTGCCGGTGCTGAGAGTAGCGTGTCCTGTTGCAGTTTCTGGGCATGCATGGGGATGGTATGCATTATGATATACAATGCCATTGTTAAGAAAATATTTAAATGCTGCATTAAAGTAAGGATGGAGCAAAGGGATATAATGATATGCCCATTGATCGATGATGCAGATGATGGTGAGTTGCGGTTTTTCAACGGCACTAGCGCCCGATGTGGAGAGAAAAAACTGTATGAATAGGAGAACTATATATTTTGTTTGCTTCATGATTATCCTTTATTTTTTTTACAGTGTATCGATATGTAAATGTTTTTTGCAATAGTATGTTTCAGTAGCGAAATTGTGTAAGAATAAGTAGGCTAGATGTGGTTGTATAATAAGGGTGCCGAAAGGATATTAAAGGTAGTGAAACAGCAGATTGGTATTGTATTACGCAAAGATTTCACCAAGAGTCGTACCATTTTTTTATTTGATAAAGATAATGGTAAAATGGAATGTACTCCGACTAGTTATGATGTGTGTTTGGGAGCGTTGGTACAGTATCAACGGGTTACTCAGCGATCACGACTGATAACTATATCTGAAGTGATTGCATTGCCACATGATGTAACGCATATTAATATTTTATTTTTTCATCATGTTCTTGAAATCTGTTTTCATTTCTTACCGATGGAAGCACCAGCGCAAGAATTATTTGCATTACTTGAACAGCTATACACAAGACAAGGATTGCTGGTCACGGCTTGGCATCAAAAACTTTTTATCGCAAAAATTTTACTTTACTTCGGGATGTATCCTGAAGACAGCGACTTCCCTCTTGCATATCTTCATAGGATTGCATATGAACCTATTGACATCATGATGCATCGAAGCATAAATTTAGGATTTGAAGCGCAACTCGATCGATGGTTGCATGGATGTATTATGTTGCATCCAAATATTGAACAATTTAAAACGATACATTTTTTAGACGAAAGTAGGATCGTATGAATCTACGGCTACAAGCAATAGTAATATTTCTATTGACGCAGACAACTTTTTTATGTGCGAGTAATTTAGTTGAAACATTGGAAAAAACGTTCCTTGGTGGTGGAGCAGGGGAGAAAATTCATTTTACCGCAGTAGCAGAAAAAACGGAGCTGTTTGCGGAACTTAAAAAAGAGAGTCAAACTTGGTACGATTCCCAGCAGATGTTGCAAGAAGAAGGCATTGCACGATTGCAGGAAATAAAAGTAGCTGTGGATGCAACTAAGCGAGATTTAAAGATTGATCCAGCGAATCCCTTTCTTGCCAAAAAACTGTTGATTATAAATGATAATGCAGATGCGGTGAGCCATTGGCAGCAATTGCGTGAGCGTATTGGCTCTATTCTTAATCAACTATTAACGCTCTTAGAGGATTACTTAAAAGATCCTAATCAGACAGAATATAAAAAAAAGCTAGGTCTACAAGTAGACCTTCATTCATTTGATAATTTGCAGACCCTTAACCAGTTGATTGCGGATGGTAATAGAAATGCAGAGCAGTTAAAAGAGCTGGAAAAAAACATTACGGTCGAACTGAAAAATCGTAAACAGATTGTATCGCTTGCAGAGCAAGCTCATAAAAAAAGTCAGGATGAACGCAATAAGCAAACGAGTTGTGACTTTGGTGGATTTGATGCACAACAAAAAGTGGAACTGTTTGCCTTGGATGATCAGCGGTATGCCGATGAGCGTAAGCGGGATTCGTTACGAATAAAAGAGATAGAGTATAAACAGTTATTGATTAAAAATAGATTGTTTGTGCAGCAGTTGCAGATAGATGTCCTTAAGAATGTACTTTCTGAGATTAAACCAGCGGTTCGTGTGAGTGAAGATGATATTGCGATTGCGGTTATTGAGCTTAATAAGAAAAAGCAGGAAGCTGCAGTAAAAAAAGAGCAATATGCAAAAGAAGCAGAGTACATTGGAGTTAATAAAAATAAAAAAAGCAGTGAGTTGAAAGCATTGAGTGAGCACCATGGAATTTTGCTCAGCAAAGAGCTTGATAGTTGGGAACATAAACCGATTCAGACTGCAGCTGGATATCGTAAATTTGTGGAGGTTGCAAGTTTTAATGATGCAGTGCAGTTATTGCAAAGTAGAGCGAACGGACTTGAAGCTAAAAGTACTTTAGAAAATGAAAAAATACGCTATGAATCGGTACACATTGCGATCATGCGTTCATTTTATAAAATTATTACCAAGCAGTTAAAATCGGAATTAGAAGCTGCGCAGGAGATCGTGCAGTATGACCATATGCGGGCAGATGTTTGGGCCAATATTTCTTCCTATAAAGAGCGCCTAAGTTCTGCGCAAGAGCTTCTCAAGATTAAAAAGCAGGCGCAAGAAAATTGCACTGCAATGAGAGCATTATTGCAGGAAAAAAAAGAAACATTATTTGAGCAAGATTTAAAAGAATACGCAGGCGTTGTGGCATTATTTAATAGTGCAGACACGTTTATCAAAAAGCATCTTGAAGCGATTGGCGTACTGATTAGTACGTATGAAGATGTTCTTGCGGTACTGCAAAAAACAAATAAGCAGCTCAAGTTCATTGTGAGTGAGTTGGAATTAGCAACGATTTGGCAACGTCCAGAATATGCAATTACGTGGGATGGCATTCAAAATATTGTGCCAAACATTTTGACATTCTTATCTGACCTGCGTAAAGCATTATTTACCTTTACGGTATCTCATGTGCAGCAGAGCCAGAATGCCCCCTTTAGTTTTATTTTATTTATGATTCAAGCATTGGTTTTGCTTTTTGTATTGTGGTTTGCTTGGAAACTGCTTCCTATTGTTGCGCGACGTTTACGTTCGGTGGGAAGAGAATATAAAGGACTGCGGTTTATCTGTTTGTTAATCGTGCTTGGAATTGAGTTTTTGTTAGCATATTACCTGGTTATTGCGCCATGGATGTATATATTTATTTTTGGTAATTTTTTCTTGTTACTTGATCCATATATGTATGTTTTATTTTATCTTGGATCCATACCGTATTTATTGTATGTAGCGGTTCATTTTATCCATTATTTTAAAAGTTTTAATAAACATAATGATGATCTGTTTTTTGCGCAGGAGTTTCAACGTCGGTTTATCATGATATGTTGCACATCGTTATATGCAACGATTGTTATTTTATTATTTAGAAAAGCGTATATCTTGGCCGGCTATCTACATTCTGAGTTGCCGGATGTATTGTTTTTACTGTGGATTATTATTTTACAAATTTCGTTGATTTTTTTGCTTACCAAAGAGCAGATTTTGGGGATTATTCCAGAGCGTGGGGACGTCTGGAGTTTAGTACGATTGAAAGTCGATCAGTATTATTATCTTATTTTGATGCTGGCTGTTGCCGTTATTATTATGAGTAATCCATTTGTCGGATTTGGTAAATTGGTGATTTATGTGTTCTCTCGATTACTGTATACAGGCGCATTGATAACTATTTTCTATTGGCTTAACATTTTTCTGCGACGAAGTATGTACCACGTTTTTTTTACAACAGAATACGAGGTTGCGCGAGAACGGTTTAATTACGGGAAAAGTATTTACAGTTTTTGTGTGATTGCTGTCTTCCTGAGCTTTATATTTTTAGGCGCTATTATAGGTGCTAAAATCTGGGCGTGGCCACGTACACTTGCAGCTATTGGGCAATGGTCAGATATTATCGGATGGCTAAAAACGCCTGTTCTGTTGCCAGAGACCGCAAAGATTTCAGTCTTTTCAGTATTACAGGTTTTGTTTTTTGTGTTGATGGGCTTTATTATTGCGTTCTTACTCAATCGATTTGTATTGGATAAAATCTTTGATGTTTTGTTAATCGAACAAGGAGTGCAGGATACTATTTCAAGTATTGTGCGCTATATCATTATCATCATTGCTGTTATTTTGGGTTTCCAATCGATCGATTTGGTTGCATTCGTCTGGGGTCTTACCACTGCGTTAGCAATCGGTATCGGTTGGGTGGTAAAAGAGCCAATGGGAGACTTTATAGCATACTTTATTTTGTTAGTGCAGCGGCCATTAAAGATTGGTGATTACGTGCAGATTAATGAGGAAGTGAATGGCGTTGTGCGTAAAATTACACCACGGTCAGTTATTTTACGCAGAAAAAACAGTACCACAATTATTTTACCGAACTCGCAGATCATTAATCAGCCGGTAACGAACTGGAACTACTTACGCGGATTTATTGCATTTAATGATATTGTAGTAACCGTGGGATATAAAGAAGATCCTACGCAGGTTAAAGAGCTTTTGTTAGCAATTTTATCAGCAAATCAATATATTCTTAAAAGCCCTAAGCCGGTTGTTCGTCTTGATAATTTTACCCAGAACGGATTTGAATTTATGGTTCGTGGATATATTAATTCAAACTATACCTTAGACCAGTGGGATATTGCCAGTGATGTGCGTCTTGCGATTGTACAGGTCCTCAGACAGCATGGCATTACGATTGCAGTACCAACACGCATTATTGTTCAGAAAGATACGGTGGGAGCAGACCGTATTGG
This sequence comes from Candidatus Babeliales bacterium, assembly GCA_035944115.1. Lineage (NCBI taxonomy): Bacteria > Candidatus Babeliae > Candidatus Babeliales > Candidatus Babeliales bacterium. The sequence goes on along the minus strand of DASZBJ010000012.1, from coordinate 74,664 downwards.
TAACGTTGAAGGACCGATGATGTCATCGCGTGATGATCATCGAGAATAAAAAATATAGGGAGTGAGCAGCATGTTAACTGATAAGATGACTAATTTACACACCGTCGCATTACTATGTGCAAACGATGAAATTCTTTTAGCGCGACGCCATAATACTGATTTTGCGTCTGGACTTTACAGCATGGTTGGTGGCAAAGTTGAGCATGGAAAAACAGCACGCGAAGCCGTTCGTTGTACAGTACAGGAAAAAACCGGGCTTGATATTCCAGAAGAAGCTTTTGAATTGGTGCATGTCTTTCACCGTGACGGCCAAGGGGAAATCCTGGTCGCACTTTGTTTTAAAGCAGATATAACGGGACTAAAGCCAACTAATAATGAGCCGAGCAAGCATGATGATGTGCGATTTTTCCCTATTACACAGTTGCCTGAAAATATAGTTCCCGCTCATAAACAGGCTATTGATTGTGTGCTGAAAGGGATTGCTTATTCAGAACATGGATGGTGATGTACAAAAGCAAATTTTTATATTTTCAGAGGATTACACATGATTATGACGACTTTATATGCTGTTGCTTTATTATGCGTAAATAATGAGGTTGTGTTGGTACGTCGTTACAATGCTGACTTTGCATCAGGTTTATACAGCATGGTTGGTGGTAAAGTAGAAATGGGAGAAACAGCGAGACAAGCGGTACGTCGTGAAGTACAAGAAGAAGTGGGGCTCGATTTGCCCGAAGAACGATTTGAATTAGTGCATACCTTTCATCGCAAAGGTAATACAGAAACATTGGTTGCCTTATGCTTTAAAGCGGATATAACGGGACTCAAGCCGATTAACAATGAGCCGCATAAACATGATGATATGCGATTTTTCCCTTTGGACAAATTGCCTGAAAATATCATTCCTGCGCACAAGCAGGCGATAGATTGTGTTTTGAAAGGAATTGCATATTCAGAGCATGGTTGGTAAGGGCAAATTATTCTGATGTCTCGCAAAGAGTTCCATTCGTCTTAATCCGTTTTGTTACTGTTCTGCTTGTTTTTAAGCTCTTCAATTTGCTCTACTGTTAGTTCCGTTATTTCTGCAATAGCTGAATTATCAAGTGTATTTAGTTGTAAAAGTCGTTGTGCTACCTCTATTTTACCTTTAATTTTGCCTTTATCATATGCATAATCCATTTGTCCATGGTAGGAGCGAATATCATCCAAATGACGATCGTACGCCTCTAATTCAGCTTTTGACCAATTGCCCTGCTCAAGAATATCAAATGCTTCTTTAATTTCTGGGTCTTTTAATGTTGCAGGGATTTTTTGTAAGGAGGCTGCATGTTTTAAGAAATAGATCCATTTATCAACAATGGCGCTATATTCGTCTACCTCTTTATTAAACTTAGTAAGTTCAATAAAATGAAACTCTAAATGTTTAAGTTCATGTGCATAGGTTTCTTTATCCAAAATAAAGTGATGGCTCAAATAATGTGAGTTTCCACTAAAAAGAGTAAAATCGAGTACACCAACAAAGATAACAGGAACCAAATCTTCGTATCGTTCTTTTTTTGCAAGCTGCCTGCTGAGCACGATGGAACTGTAATATTGTGCGCGAGCTGCGTAATGCATTTGGGAATCAACTTGCATTTCAATAATATATTGATGATTTTTTTGATCAGTACAGCGTACATCAACAATGCTAGTTTTTGCTTTAATTGAATCAGGCAAATTACTGGGGTCATTCAAAACAGTATCAATAATTTTATCCCCTTCTGCCCGCCCCAACACACTATTTAAAAAACTAATTAAAATCTCTTTATGAGCTATGTTGGCAAACAGCTTTTTAAATCCCAGGTCGCTTGTTGGGTCCATAAATATCATAATTGGTGTCCTTAAAATTACAATTAGTTAGCGGGAGAAGAACAAAGAAGATGATTAATGCTTATGATATCACATACGATGTTGAATGAAAAAAGATTAAAAGAGTTCCATTCGTCTTAATCCGTTTAGTATTAAGCACAATATCAGGGCTGATGCAAATTGATAAAGTGCAGCCATGACCGATCCGGTCATAATCAATAGTAAGCATATGGACAATACTAGGTACGCAGGGCCGATATATTTTTTAGGAAGCTCTGGCATCTTTTTGGGAAGTTCTTGCATGGTAGTCCTTTTTTGTTTTTTAGGGGAGAAACTATTTTACTAATTGCGGTCTTTGAGAGATGTAATTAAGTGAGCGCATCCATCTAATATTAAACCAATCCCAGCAATTCCTATGGCAAAATTATTACCTTTGATTATGCCAAGGGCATGGAGGAATAATAGCGTTCCCATTACTATTGCACTTATCCCCTTAACGGTTGCAGATAAAAACATAGATTTTTCCCTTTTAGTTTTAAAAAGTAGTGGTTGCGTTATTGTTTTTTCTTAAAATATAGAAAAATAATAGCTCCGGTTCCTGCCCCTGCTAAGGTAGAGGCATAACTCATGATAGGATGATTGATAGGTATGATATTGCACAGACCTAATCCCAAGATGATTCCAGCGGCTACTGTAAAAACAGCAATTATAGGAATATGAGTGGCATTCGATCTTAGGATTATGTGCATTATAATAAGCCACATGCAATATTTAATTACAGTAGCGGCTTGTATGATCCCAAGAAAATACAGTGAGAGCGCGATCCCTATAAAGGCTATGTACACTATTACGTCGTACAAAGTAGGTTTCTGCATTCAATCTTCCTTTTTATGTGATTTCACGTTGTTTTTGCGTCTGACATATCTATGAATGTCGATAAAACCATACACAATTGAAAACGCTGCACAGCCAATTAAAAAAGCCTTAGCGTTGATTATATTAAAGACATGGAGCAGCAAGATGGCTCCAATTATTATGTGACCAATTCCGGATATTAGCACGATTCACTCCTATTTAAGTAAGAAGTAATTTTGTGGATATGTTTTTTTACATGATAGTTATTTAGGTGTAACAAGTCCTATGATGATTAAAGCAGCCGCAACAGCAATAGCAATATAGGCAACTCCTGCCACAACTATACCAAGAACATTTAATAGTAATATGATTCCCATGATAACAAAGCCAATTATTAAAAACATGGTTTGCTCCTGTTTATATTAATGCTGATTATTGTTTTCTTTGCTTGATTATATATTTACCGATATGGCAAATTCCATCTATTATTACGGCAATAGCGAATCCAATGATATAGCCTTTACCAGCAGGTAATACTTCAAGCGCATGCAAAAGTAAGAGTGTTCCGGCGATTACGAGGCCGATTCCTTTGTGCAAATTTGATATGATCATAGTCTTTTCCTTAGTTTAAAGAATAAGCTTTAGGCTGCTGGTTATTCTTTGGATACTATTTGTTGAGCAACCAGGCTGCATCCAATTAAGATGATGATAATGGAAACACCAATAAGCACATGTGTGCCACTTATTCTACCAAGAGCGTTCAATAATAAGATTGTTCCAAATGCTATTAACGCGAGTCCCTTGTGCATTGCGGATATGAACATAGTTTTTCCTTTCATATAATGTTTAGATTACTCTTTGGCCTGCCTATATTGGTCGAGGTGATTAACGCCGAGTAATATGCTTACAACTGCAATACCAATGAGTAAATGGTCACCACTTATTATCTGAAATATAGATAACAATATGAGTACGCCGATTATTATTAAGCCAATGCCTTTGTGTAGATGAGCAGATTTCTTCATAGTTTTTCCCTTTATGTAGTTATTCCCGTTCTTTTTTGCTGATGTACTTTTTGATCTGTTTATCTAGTCCTGTGCGCATACATCCTTGCACAATGAGGTATACTGCAAATCCAATAATGATATAGAAAAGGCCTATTGCCACGATTCCAAGGGTATAAAGCAGAAGAATCGCTCCCATTACGATACATAGAATGCCTTTGTGCGTTTCAGAAAGTTGAATGTTTACCATAAATGCTCCTTTTTTTTGATATTAAAAAGTAGATGCTCGTACAACTGTATAAAAAGGGAGGTAGATATTGCAATAGTTCCTAGGGGAGGGCAATCCTTACGAAGGAAGAAAGCCTTTGATAGGCCATGGATTACTAAAATCCACATGGTCATCCTGAAGAGGTTGATGATGTTCTAAAAAGGTAACGCGCTGGATATCAAGATTGTTGAGACGTATTGTTTTCAGTAGTCCTTCGATCCACATCCATTTTGTGTGGGTGTTGCTTTCTGGGCCAAATGGCTTGCGATCAAAAGAAAGAAACAGCTCTTGTTGTGACGATGTTAAGATTGCTGTTTGCAAGGCGATAGAGCGATTGGTCGCCGTTTCTTCTTCTAGTAAGGAAAGCCATGCGCGAATCAGATAGGTGATGCAATCTACTTTGTTGTTGCTCCATAAAAGATCGCTGTTTTCGGTGCGCCAATTGTTGTTATGCCAATAACACAAGGTAATTTTTTTCTTCTGATACCCAGGGATTGGTGAATGAGTTGTATGGGTTTGTGATCTTGGATATGCAATAATAATCCAGTGATTAAAATAGGCGTAGGTGATGAAGCCTATGCAGAGGGCGATTGCTGAAAAAATAATAAGTTTTTTATACATGGTGGTTATGTGTAAGGGTTTATTCGGAAATTAATGTTGAAAAAATTGCAGTCAATGAACTTGGTCCACAACACGATTGACACCCGATCGTCTTAGCGAGCCGCCATTGGCGTGCGTGGCTATCCAGGCTAATAAAGATCTTCATATAAATCTTTCCAACTGGAATTCATTCCTTCTATCAGATATAATTTCTTTTTTCGTGATCCATCTTTAATTTGTTTTTCTCGTAATATTGCAGATTCCATAGTGGGATGAGATTCATAGAATACTAAGAATTTGCAACCATAAGTTTTTGTGAACCCCTCGATCAAACCTTCTTTATGCTCATATATTCGTTTTATAAGATCGGATGTTACTCCAACATACAGGGTGCCGTTTGTTTTATTCGCAACAATATAAACGATCGGTTGTTTCATAAATATTACCTTATTAACCTGGATCGCCACGCACGCCAACGGCGGCTCGCGACGACGATCGGGGATTTTTTGTTCTTACTAAATAGGTGAGTTATTTTGCGATACGCCTTTATTAATAATCGGAGTAATACTTGCAATGATTGGTTCTAAATACAATTGCCAATCATGTTTTGTTTTGAGTCCAATTTCTAGCGCAATTGCAGGAGATTTCACGCCAATGAGTGGCGCAAACGGTAGATAAAAACATCCTTTGCAATCAAATTGTTTTTGATACGAAGCGTTAGATAACTGTTTTTGCATCGTCGTTGCCCACGTATGGGTGGTGTTGGTAGAAATGAGATACGCTTTATCATAGGGATAAAAAGTTAAATCGGTTGTTTTGATAACAAAATCATCACCGTAAGAAAAGGCGTAGAGATAGAGCGATGGTCGCGTTGCTTGATCATGATAAAAATGAATGCTGAGATAAAAATTTACATCAAGCCGATTACTAAAATTTGCGTTTTGCAGTGGTTGCAACGTTTCACCAGGAAAACGAGTGAGTACTACACGGACTTCTGGATAGCGTTCTTCAATCATTGTTTTTAGTTTTTCTGCACATTGCAACGTGATGCCGCGCTCAAAGCTATCTCCAATTTCTCTGCCAGTATGTTTAGCATCTCCTGCTGGATCGATCATGAGGGTGAAGTTGTATGCGTGGAGTTGGTTAATTTGTGTGAGACTGGAAAGTATAAGAAGAAGGATCGTTTTTTTCATGTTCTGCTCCCGTTTATCGACATTGGAGTGGACTGGTCAGAAATTCATATAAAAATGTTTTGCGTTCTACACCTTTACTATTTTTTATGGCGACTGCGAGTGCTTTTGCTTGCCCGATGAAAATGCACAGTTTTTTTGCACGGGTTACGGCAGTGTAGATTAAGTTGCGCTGCAGCATCATGAAATGTTGCATAAAAATGGGGATAATAACGGCAGAATATTCAGACCCTTGGCTTTTGTGGATTGTTATTGCGTAAGCGAGTACGAGTTCATCAAGTTCACTAAATTCATATTCTATAACTCGTTGATCATATGCCACAAAGACGATGCGGTCTTCGGTATTAATATCATAAATCGTTCCGATGTCGCCGTTAAATACATTTTTATCGTAGTTGTTTCGTATTTGCATCACGCGATCGTTAATTTTGTAGATTGCCCCCCGATGAGGAATTTGCTTTCCGGAAGTCGCGGGATTCAAAATTAGCTGTATGTCATGATTTATTTTTTGTGTGCCCGCTCCACCACGGTTCATGGGTGTTAGTACAATCGCGTTGTCACTCGTGATGCCATATTTTTTAAGTCCGCTGGTGAAAATACGTTCTAAATGTACCGGTAATTGTTCAGGTAATTCTTCTTTAATGAAGAAAAAATCTTGTTTTGAATCTGGTAAAAATGTGGTAGGGAATTCCCCTTTATTTATTTTATGTGCATTGACAATGATCAAACTGTTTTGTGCTTGGCGAAATATCTGTTGCAGACGAATAGTAGCTATTTTGTTGCTTGCAATAAGATCATGTAGGAAATTTCCTGCACCAACAGATGGTAATTGATCGACGTCTCCAATGAGTATCAAGTGTGCATCATGAGGCAATGCGCGGATGATTGCATATGCTAAAAAAATATCAATCATGGATGCTTCATCAACAATTAAAAAATGTAACTGAAGTGCATTTTGTTCGTTATGTTTGAATCCATGGTTGGTAAAATCAAATTCCAACAGCCGATGAATGGTGGTTGCAGGGCGGCCGGTTCCTTCGGTGATTCGTTTTGCAGCACGCCCAGTAGGAGCAGCGAGTTTATAAAGAACGTTCGCCTCATCAAGTACCGCAAGCAGCTTTTTAATAAGTGTTGTTTTTCCCGTTCCCGGTCCTCCGGTGATAACGGTAACTTTATTTTGTACGCATGCCATGATGCCCTGTTGTTGTTCGTCATTTAATGCAATGTCGTTTTCATGGCGTGGTTGTTTGATGTATGCATAAATTGCATCAAGATCGAAGTTGTGTTGTATTGGTCGTGATTGCAATAGAGTTATTTTTTCAGCTACTCCTTTTTCGCTGTAATAATACTTTGTAAGCGTTACGTAATGCTCTTGGTTATGTGAAATAACTTTGATTTTATCGCTGTTATACAGATCTTGTAGCGCATATTTGATTGTGCTTTCTACCGCGGCAAATTCAAGTTCAAGAATTTCTGTAGTTTTTTCTTTTAATGTTTGTAGTTCAACGTAGAGGTGGCCATTGCTTGTTTCTGTGGTGATGCAATGTAAAATGCCAGCAGTGATGCGTTGTGCTGAATCTTTGGCGATGCCGAGATTTTGTGCAATGGTGTCGGCAGTTTTAAAGCCAATTCCCCAGATGTCTTGCACAAGGCGATAAGGATTTTCTGTAATCAGCGCGATGGAATCTTGTCCGTAGCGTTTGTAAATTTTTATTGCATACGTAGTAGAGATATTACGGTCCTGCAAAAAGACCATAATTTTGGAAATATCTTTTTGGTCCTTCCACGCAGCGATAATTTTTTCCATCCGGCCTGCGCCTATGCCGGGAACGGTGAGCAGTTTTTCCGGATTTTTATCAATGACATCTAAAACTTCTAGGCCAAAAGCGTTAACAAGCTTTTCAGCGTAAGAGGGTCCGACACCTTTAATGAGGCCGGACCCAAGATATTTTTTAAGACCTGCGATAGACGTTGGTTGTGATGCGGTGACTCGTGTTGCTTGAAACTGTTTACCAAATTTTGGATGCATACCCCAAGAACCAACAAGGTCAACCTGCTGACCGGGTTGAATGTTGGGCATGTGTCCGGTGACCGTGATCGGCTCTTTACTTTTTGTCTGTAAAATGAACACAGAAAAACCATTGTCGTTGCTTTGAAAAAGAAACCGATCAACAATGCCAATTAATTCTTCTTGATTGTTCATAATGTAATTTGATTATTTTTGCTTGTTATTAACCATATCTACAAATTGCTTGTAGGCTTTTGGACAGCTATTTGCAAAGTCAGTAAGAAATCCGATTAGATCAGTAACAAATCGGTCGAGTTCTACAACAGAATGGAAAGATTTGTTAATTGTTTCAGCCTCAGCTCCTTCTCTACATTTTCCCCAGGTGAATAGGAAGCTGTCCATGCGATTTCTTTTCTGACATGATTCTTCAATGAGTGTAAGAATCATAGGGCGTATGCCATGCGTATGTTTAATGAAAGGAAGCACTGTTTCATTGAAGGTATTTTTTATCTCTATAAGCATGTTGGCAAGATCATTTTTGGTTGCTTGATCAAGGTTAGGTAATGCTAAGAGTTCTTTTTCTAGTAGGGCTAGTGTACGGATTGAGTGTGGTTCACCTCTAAAAGTAAAGATACCGGTATAATGACCACTTTTGTTTTTTGATCCAAAGAGTAATTGGTCTAATTTACGAGCAACTTGTAAGGTAAAACCGATATGATTGCCGGTGATGCCAAATGATTTTCCATCGCCAAATTTTAGCGCTTCTGATTCAAGAATGATTTTGGTTGGTTCTGCTGTTGTGATTCCGTGTATAGTTGCTGCGGTCATAGCTAAGATAATAAGAGATTTTTTCATTCGGAACTCCTGTATTAATATCGATTTAAAAATTAACTGCTACATTGAATGATAGCGTAAAATTGTTTCCAATACCAGATCCCCAGTAGCTGCTATCACCATTCAGGGACAAAAGCCAATCGAGATTATCCCGTTTTATGCTCCATGATGCACCGGCAATTATTTTGCTTTCATATGCACGAGGCTTTATGGCTTTACCAATATCAATGTTTGGCGGGCGATTATTATCGGTGCGAACGATGCCAACATTTTTTAACTGCTCTTTGCTTGCAAGCCAAAAATCAAACCCTAAAAAGAATCCCCAGTTTGGCGCATCATACTGTAACTTTGATACGGTATGTACCATAATGATGGGATGCACTTGTACATCAAAGGGGAATGGATAAAATTTATCAACAATCTGCTGTTCGAGGAAGGTGAGTACCTGTTGTGCGTAAATAGGATCATTATCTATATCATTACTAATATCCTCTTTACTTCTATTCAGACGGAGGTTGTTGTATAATTGACTCTCATCAAATGCAACAAAATAGCGGCGTTCTGTTTTTGGTATTTGATATTCAAGCATACCATATGATTTCAGGGAGAAATGGCGGGCCCATGGCATTTTGATAAAATTTTCTAAAGCAGTTGCGCTTTCATAATACACGCCAACACCCAGATGTTTATTATTACCGAGCTCTGCATTAAGAAGGTTTGCGGATAACGAGTCAATGATGCCAAGTCCAAACGCAGTAGCGAGCTCTTTTGCCTGTTCTTGTTGTGCGGTTGTCCCTTCAAGAAGCGCTAAGAGGTTAGTAATGTTAAGGACCGGTCGTTTCTGACTTTTTTTAAATGATGAACCAATAAGACCAGAGCCCATGCTGAAGGCAGTTGGTAAGGTGAGGCAGAAGCCTATTTTGCTATCAAAGACTGTGCAGCTATACAGATCGACATCAATCATGATGCGGGTGTCGCCAATGCCCACTTTGTCACAAATGAGATGCTGCTTGGCAAAATTAAAAGCATCTTCTTCTGAGGTTTTTCCTAATGTTCGTTCAATATTTTCTCGTTCATTTTCAGTGAGGAAAAAATTACGTTCAAGATAGTAGAGTGGGGTCATAGATCGAAAACGCATCCGGTCCCATCGTCGATCATACTGAAACATGCATCCGGCTCTGCGTTCGTTGATCGCGGTGTTTTTAAATAAGGCAAGCAGGTCAACAGGAAAAAGATCAAATTTAAGTTTTTTAATAAGATCGGTTATGGTTGAAGAATTGATCTTATCGAGAAGTGATTGCGATTGAATGGCCAAATATGAGCTGATTGCCGTGCTTTCTTTGGTAAAATTCATTCGGCTTGTCTGATTATAAAAAAAATTAAAATTAGCGGTTTTGCAGTAGGCGGGGATACGTGCATTGTAAAATGGCGAGAGTGTTGTTACTGGACGTGTTACTAATGGGTTGGTATGGAGAAAGAAATCTTCTTGAAGGATTGCTACCGCTCCGAGTTCAACGAGTAAGGATGCGGTATCTTGGGGGGTTGGATCTCGGGTGATGTCAAATTCTGTACTATCTAAAAAATTATTAATCAGATCGTTTTCAATTGTTTCGTTGCCGAATAGTGGATCTTCAAACTGATGCCCAGCAATGACCGGTTTTGAGGATACAATAAGCAAAATCGTAATAAGAATACAGCTTTTTACATTTCTAATCATATGGTTTCTCTCTTGGTTTCGATTTTAGAGCGTTGATTATACTGTGTACTCATATGCATTTTTTAGTTTATCGTTTTCAACGACAAACCTTTATTTTACTAAATTTTATTTATATTACAAAACCCCCTATCAGGGTCATTATTTTGAAAAGAAGATTTTTTGATTTTTTTCATTGTAAAATTAGTAATAATTACGCTACAATAGGAAAAATAGTACGTTTGAATTTTATATAAATACCTAACTATATTTTTCGAAAGGATATCAATGGACGTAGAAGTTGGCATCTCTTACGCAAAGGCTGCTGCGCTACTAGGTGCTGCATTTACCATGGGCATTGGCAGTATCGGTCCTTCAATTGCTGGGGGTCTTGTAGGAAGTAGTGCGGTTGAAAATACTGGTAAATATCCAGAGGCGACCAGTAAGATTAGAATGACTATGATGATCGCAATGGGTCTTATCGATACTTCTTCAATTTTTTGTCTTATTATTTCTGGGGCATTGCTTGTTCTAAGCAGAACACTGTAAAAAGATTAGTGTACGTTATTCTTGATAGAATAGGTGTATTGGTATGGATATTAATTGTACCTTGCTGCTGCAAGGGTTCCATTTTTTTATAGCCTATAGCATTTTTCGTTGGCTATTATTTAAACCGGTGATGGCTGCTGTTGAATCTGATCGTGCGGGTGAAATGTTGTTATTGGGTGCGATAGCGCGCCGTAAGGGTGCGATTATCAAGGTTCAGCAAGATGTAATGCAGTTGTGGCTGAGGTTTCATACATCAATACGATCTAATATTCCATCTGACTTGCATCAGGAGATAAACTATTTAGGGATTACAGCTCCTTTAGATAATCAAGAGTTTTCTAGCCCAGAGCAAGAGCGCTTAATTGAGAGTTGTGCTAAATCTATAATTGAAAAGGTTGGCGATGTCCGTAAGTAATGAAAAATATAAGATAATTGGTGCGGTTATTATTTTTGCGTATTGTGCGCATACTGTTCTATCTGCTCATGTTTTTTCATTATTATTTCGCGCGATTAACTTTTTTATTTTGGTTGGATTAGGGGTGTACAAATTTAGGCAATCTTTATTGCCATCTGTAGTACAACAAATTAAATATGATGAAAATGAGCGTGAGCAGCTACGGCTTACGAGTGATGAATTAGTTTTGCAGCAAGAGGTGGTTGAGCAAGGATTCAATCGATACCAAGTGCTTACCGATGAGCTAGCCGATAAAGTGCAGGATTGGTGCACTGCTTTTGCAAAAAAACAAGCTGAACGAGAAAAAGAACAAGAGCGGATTGCCGCTGTGTTAAGAAAAAAAGCTGAGCAGAAAGCTCACTATTTTTTTATAGACCGAGCGCAACGACAATTAGTGCCGTCGAGCATTAACCGCGCTCGTGAACAGTTGGTGAGTAAGTTTGCTTCTGACCAGCAAGGGGCTGAGTTTTTAACTGAAATGATTGAATATATGCAGCAGGAGAAGGTATGAAGCCTGCCGAGATGCTGCTTGCGCGTCGATACGCAAAGGCATTTTTGAACTGTTTTATAGATAGTATGACTATCAAGGATTTGCAGGGATTTGATCTTGTGCGGCATTGTTTAGAAAAAAATCGTTCTATTTTATTTTTTCTTTCCTTGATACATATTGATACAGAGGTTAAAAAGCAGGATATGCATGATTTATTTAAGCAATGTAATGTTATGCCTGAGGCGGATCAACTCGTGAATGTTTTGCTTGATTCTGGTCGAGGTGCATTATTATCTGCTGTTGTGAAAGATATTAGTGAATTGTATAAACAGAGAAAAAATATAGAATTTTTTTCCATTGCTACATCTCATCCGGTGCCAACAGCACAGGTTGCAGTGATTGCACAATTTTTGCAGCGAAAACTTGGATCTGAGATTATATATCAGCATAGCATAGATCCAACATTGATTGCAGGTATGCGATTGCAGAGTGGTACAAGATTATGGGAATATTCTATTGCAAAGCAATTAAACGGTATGAGCGACAAGCTTACCTCTTAGGGATAACATGGAAATTAAAAGTACAGACTTAGTCTCATTATTTGAACGTTCTATAAAAAATCTTCCTGAAGAGCAATTGCAAGAGATTGGTATTGTTATTCAGGTTGGTGATGGTATTTGTAAAGTGCATGGTTTAAATAATGCGGTGTACGGAGAGCTTGTTGAATTTGAAGGGGGTAATAGAGGGATAATTTTTGATTTAGATGAAGACTCTGTTGCCGTGTTTTTTTTGTATACAGCACGTCCAGTTACAGAATTAGAAGTGGTAAAACGGACCGGAAGTGTATTTAAAACTCCGGTTGGCATGGAATTGTGTGGACGCGTGATCAATGCAGTAGGAACACCGCTTGATGGACTGGGTGATCTTGCAACTACGCAGATGCGTCCTGTCGAGACACGTATTCCGCAAATTATAGAGCGTAGCCCCGTAAATGAATCTTTAGAAACAGGCATAATTGCTATTGATGCATTGGTGCCGGTTGGTAAAGGGCAACGTGAATTAATTATCGGTAATCGTGGCACTGGAAAAACTGCAATTGCTCTTGATACGATTTTGCACCAAAAAGGTAAAAATGTTTTTTGTATTTATGTATCGATTGGTAAGCGACAGGCAAATTTAGCACGTATCATTCAGTTATTAGAAGATAATGATGCTCTTTCCTATACTGTTGTCGTGAGTGCTGATTCGAGTGAAGCGGTGCTGAATCAATATCTTGCTCCTTATGTAGGTTGTACTATTGGGGAATATTTCCAAGAGCAAGGGCGAGATGCTTTAATTATTTATGATGATTTGAGTAATCATGCGATTGCGTTTCGCGAAATGTCGTTATTGATGCGTCGAGCCCCGGGACGAGAGGCGTTTCCAGGCGATGTCTTTTATCTTCACTCTCGTTTGCTGGAACGTGCAGGAAAATTAATCAACGGTGGTTCTTTGACAGCATTACCGATGGTTGAAGTACAAAGTGATGACATCACTGCATACATTCCTACCAATTTAATTTCTATCACCGATGGCCAAATATTTTTAGATACAAAGTTATTTAATCGTGGTCAGCGGCCAGCAGTGAATGTCGAATTGTCTGTTTCTCGTGTTGGCGGCGCAGCACAAACAGCTGCAGTTAAAAAGATGACAAAGGCGTTACGTTTAGAGCTTGCGCAGTATCATGAGTTACTTGATTTTGCTCAGTTTGGTACAGAGCTAGATGAAATTTCGCGTAAAAAATTATCACGAGGTGCGCTGGCGGTTGAACTCTTAAAGCAGCCAGAACACACCACATACTCGTTTGTTGATCAGGCATTAATATTGTTTTTATTGCAAGGTACGTTTTTGGATGCAGTTGATCCTAAGAATGCGTGTCTTTTTGCAACACAATTTGTGAGTTACGTAAAATCGGTGTATGAAAATGATTATGCGGCGATTTTGCACCTTGCAGATATTACCGATACAATGCGTGAAAAGCTGACTAAGTTCGCAATAGAATTTAGCCAATTGTTTGAATTGCCTGAAAAAGCAAGAACAATATAGATAAAAGTGGTTGAGATATACTGCGAGCTGCAGTATACTTACATTCTCTTTTGCGCCCATACTTCGCTAAAGCTTCGTATGGCTACGCCGTTTATATGAAGAGAGTAAAGATTTGAAATAGTTTAATCTGAATGTATGTGCCCGTAGCTTCCTACTCCGCTAAAGCTACGTCGGACAGGCAGTTGGATAGAGTAGATGATTTGAAATAATCTGATTATATGTGCCCGTAGCTCAGTTGGATAGAGCAACGGATTTCTAATCCGTAGGTCGCTGGTTCGAGCCCAGCCGGGCACACCAGCCTTCCCTTTTCAAGCTACGGCTGGCATGCCCGTTTCTTAAAAGACATGCAAATTAAAATGAACCAAAAGCGAAGGCTGTCCGCCGGAGTCACAACCGAAGCAGTAGCGGAGGTTGAATTGACGCAGGAGGACTAAGCCATTTATGCATTATGTATATATCATTAGATCAAAACAAGATCCGAATGAAATTTATGTTGGTTGTACTCAAGATCTGAGTAAATGTCTATCTAATCACAATAGTGGAACAACAGCACACACTGCGAAATATATGCCATGGGAGTTGATTGTACACATTGGATTTGAGAATAAAGATAGGGCAATAGCATTTGAGGAATATTTGAAGTCTGGTTCGGGCAGGGAATTTAGGAAGAAAAGATTATTATAATAACTGTCTTCTGAAGGAAATGACTGGCGAGCCCGTCCTTTTTACGTCCCCACACCATGCATCCCTTGCAACTTCTCTGCGCGAGTTTATACTGAAATAAAGGGACTAATTGCGGGGATTGATCATGTCTTTAAAATCAAAAATACTGTTTTCTCTTTTCACCGTACTTATTATCGGGGGTTGTGCGTGTGTGGCGCTTCGTAGGCATTTGGCCATACAACTCAATGAATATGTCTCTCAAAAGACGGAAAAGAGCTTTGGGGCATTGCCTTTGAATACCGACCAAGAGGAAAAAATTAGAGCGATTGCATCAGAAATAGGGGTCGCGCAACCATTCACTATCCGTAAAATGAATCAAAGGGCGATGATGACCTTTGGATACCATAATGCCTTCGTCTATTTCCCATTGCTTTTTTCTTGTATTCCTACCAATAGTAGCCCTTATTTGTTTATCAGTGAGGGTTTTTTAGAAGATCTATCGCCAGAAGAGCAGCGGTTTCTTATCGGTCATGAGATGATTCATATTAAAGAATCACATACGCTGTATTTAAATTTATTTCTGTACCTGTTCCTTGCCCTACTCCTCATACTCTCATATCTTCTAACCAAAAAAATTCACAACATTGCACAGGCGATGCATCATAAAAAATATATAATCGGAGCGTTTTGTTGTATTGCTGGTTTTACCAGCTTCTTTGTTCCTACCTTGATCGCACTTGCCTACCGCAGGCATATAGAAAAAGTTGCGGATTGCCGGTCATTGCAGGTACTAAAGACGTACGAAGGTTGTGCCAAAATCATCGCTCGATGGGAAAAGGAATTTAATTTACCGGCTCATAATCCTTATTTTGGATTACTTTCCGATCATCCTTCATGTGAAGAAAGAAAGTTATATTGTTTAAATTTACAAAACAACTCAAAGGATATTGTATGAATAATATCAAAAAGATAATGCTAACTCTCTGCATGTTTGTGGCTGGACAAGCAACTGCAAAAGTAGTTGATTTTATCGAGGATGGCTATTTAATGCCGGCTTCACCGGAAATTGTTACATTAACTGAAAATGCAGCACAGTTATTTGAATTTGAACAGCCATACGAAGTGGCAATGCCTAAAAAAAGTGGGCTTCAAATTAATCCATGGAATCGATTTATTGCTTCAGGAATTCATCCTCAAACTAAGAACCCACTTTTGGTTATTAATGATAGTTGGTTTAAAACATTGGATTCAGATCAACAAATGTTTTTGCTCGGGCGTACTTTTTTAATGCTGCAACATGGCGGTCTCCAACCATTTTCTGTAACGCTGGTATCTTACCTGTTGATCTTGCTTTCGCTTGGTTTACTCTTTCTCTTATTTTGGCTTCTGGGCAAAACTCAACGTATTGAAAATAAATGGGCGCGCATGGCAGTAGCATATGGAATTTTTTTGGTGTGTAATATAACGTTTCTTAATACCATGCAAGCTAAAGTGATACAATACTTTGGCATCAGGCATGACATACAGATCATTCAAATGACGGTTGAAAAAACTCATAATAAGCAAGCGGCCATCAAAGCTCTGGAAGCAATCGATTCAATCATCAAAGATGATTTGAGAAATGGTGAACAATTCTGGGAGCCACATGCAACTTTGTTTGAAAATTATGCGAATGGACTTAAATGATGATGGGTTGGGGGGGGAATAGTTAGGGGTATTGGCGAAGTATATGAACCGTCGATAATCTGTCGACGGTTGAAATTGCACCCCATTTATTGATAGCAGAGAGAGATAACAATTGAATGTTTTTTTTGAAACCTGCTTTCAGCCTAACAGAACATTTTAAAGTGACATTTAGGTCTCTATTTTTCTTTCTTTATCTTCCTGAGTGCAGAGCCTTTATGCATGGCTAAGTGATCTGTCTTAGTACTTTCTATCAAATACTGCGGTTCCTCTTTTGAGGCGTGAACCGTATAACCTTTAAAAATGATTTCGGATGTAATCTTTTTTTTGATTTTACCGCGCACCAATCCTGCTTCTGAATTCCATTCTACAAGATCGCCAATTTTAAAATTTTTAGACATCATTCTTCTCCGGTATCGCTGGATATGTTATGGTTGTTCCCTGTACCAAAGCCCAAGGGGTTAATGTATGCGGTTTACTTGATGTTATGCTATAAATATCTTCAACATCGATCTTTCGGATTAATAACGCGTCACCAATCAAGGATCGATGACATCGCCATGGAACAGCTTCGCTGCACATAATTACCACGATCTTTTCATGCGCAATTTCAATAAGTTCTTTTATCCCATCTTCAAATTCTTTTGTTTGCATATAGTCGGCATATCCGCGGAACGAGCTATTGTGCCAAGCCATATTAATCGAATCGGCATGTGTATGCCGCAGGCCGCCTAAATTTTTTTGATGGCGATAACCAATATGATGATCTCTTAAAACATGTGCTAATTCTTGACCATTAAACTGTGGGTTGTGGCGTGATTTTGGAATTGTGCGGATATCAACGAGTTCGGTAATATTGTAATGTTTGAGTAGCTTTAAAAAATCTTCTATCGGTCTCGTTGAATGTCCGACGGTAAATATGCGTAATGCTTTGTTCATAAATTATCTATTTTTTTATTATTACAATGCTGTTAATAAGAAATGTGATCTGCGCATACTTTCTTCTCTCCAATTTATTTTTGATTATAGCATGAGTCCAGCCGGAACTTCTTGCTCGCCTTCCTTTCGTTCCTCTTCGGGTTGTTCTTGTGGTGATAGTTTTGGTGTGTAGTTATCAAGTAGTGCCGAAATGTCCTTATCATCCATAAGGCTAGTTAAAATTTCTTGCCATTTTTTTTGTTCAAATTCTTGTATTGGAAAATCTTTACCCCAATAACTGCTGCCTCGGTATGCAGAACTGGTAGTGTTTGCAGCTTGTTGTTCTCGACCGTGAATAAGTTGAAAGACGATATTCTTAAGAATATCCAGTGCTTTAGGCGATTTTTTTTCAACCTGTTCTAGTATATAGCGCAGATTTCTCCTGCTTGAAAAATCGAGATGTGGATAGAGTTGTAGTTTAATAAGTTGCCGTAGTTTTATGTTGTCTCCATTTTCAATTAAAATAGCTATGTCTTCATATCCTGCATTTCGCGCAGCGTCTGCCGCATTAAAACCATTAGCATCACATTTATCTTTGTTGGCACCAGCAATTAACAATAATTCTACTATTTCTTCATCTCCATTCTGAGCTGCAATGATTAATGGGGTTTGCTGTTGTTGATTTCTAAAATCAATGTTTATACCTTTATCTATGAGGTGCTGTATCAGTTTCTTAGCTTCTACTCTATTTTCTGAGTGCAATAGAGTAGAAAAAACATCGAGCTTTATTTTTTGGTGCAACAGTGCATGTTCGATTTTTTTTGTATTGGTTCTGATTGGTTCGAGGAAATCATTTTTAAATGAATATACTTTATTATACATTCGCATGTAATTGTTTTTTTTATAGTTTTCAATTTTTCCGTTTATATATGTTTTTTGTTGTCCTTGCTCGGTGAAGAAGCACAAAGGTTTTTTGTGTGGCAAATATTGAATAAGTATATCGGTGATGTTTGTATTCAAAATTTTAAGTGTTGCCTTTTTTATGAAAAACGTTTTAGAGGATCCATATTTAATAATATGCATATTTTCAAATAAGTTTGTAACAGAATCATGAGCTAAAAGCGTTGCCGAATCAATTGTGTGTAGTGTATCTCCTGCAATCATTGAAATTAATGGCTTGGGATTGGATGAAGAGAAGTTTATTAAAAAGGGCACATAGTTGGTATATAGTAGGACAGGTTTATCATTTACCGTTAACGGTTTTTTGCGTGTTACACTTTGTATTTTTGTAATGCGTATTATGGCATCATCGCTTTGCGTAATAGGAAACCATGCAGGGACATGAGGAAATCTAATTTGCGGAGTGTTTATAATCTTTTGCCCTATTGGCATTATGGTCGCAATTGCTTTTTTATAATTGGGTGAGTTTTGCGATAAAATATCTATAAATAATTTAAAGTCGTATGGTTGAGAAAGTTTATGCACGACTGCATCAGTTAGTGCATGTGTTACGATAGGAAATGGCAATGTTTTGGCGCCTCCTTTTGTGGTAAGTTCGCCAAATATTTTCTGCATATTAAATCCTGCTGCGTAGCAAGAGGTGACTGCGAAAAATATTGTTAGAATGTCCTTTTCAAGGAAATTTAAGAAGGTATCAAATTGTTTAAAAGATAATTGCGCGATATTGTGATTATAAATACCATGCCCATTTGAGTATATAATCCATCGTACGGGCGTTTTTTCGTTTTTGATATGGTCGTTTTTTGAAACAAATATTTTTTTTTCATCGATACAGTTTTTTTTAAAATCGTTTCCGGTTTCATCATTTAGGATGTAATAATTTTTAGTTGTGTAATTATCATAGTGTGCTGTTAAATAATCACGAATTTCTTGCTTATTTTTGGCTGGAATTGGATCCATATGATCAATTTTTAGACCTAGTTTATATTCTAATTCGGTTAGTGGAGCCAAGTTGTTTAGTTGTTGTAAAGAATCATGTGATACACCCAGATAGTTATTAGGAATCATGCAATACAGGGTGGTTTTTTGGATTTTAGTAGTTTTTATTTTTTTTATTATCCAATTATCGAGATTAAAGTTATTGTAAAATTCATCAAATTTATTTTTATTTTTGTCATATGCTTTTGGCTCTCGAAATAAATTATATAAAAGAGATCCCGAAATAAGGATAGGTCCAGCTATATCTGCGAGAGCACCCATCGACTGAGTGGTCATAGCGCGCAAGTGGGAATCATGTAAGGGATCTGAAGCATCATAGTAGTATGGCTCGCTATCATCTAGGAAAATCAGTAATGATCGTACCGTTGGATCTATCTCAGCGGCGGCTGGTTGTGCAGCGGCAGCAGGAAAGCTATTGTGTGTGGCTGTGCATAGTAACAGCGCTGTTAAGAAGAGATGTAATAGGCGCATTATTTTTTCCCCATCACGGTATTATGATTTTTGTTTTATATCGTAATAGATAGCAGAGAGAGATAACAATAGTTTTATCAAGCCATTCTTAACATTATAATTTATAGTAACCGCCATAATACTTTACCGGTGACCAATCCGGGCTTACCGGTAAATCACGGTTGTGATCAAGACTGGCAAATTCTTGTGTAGCGTAGACAGCTTTACCATCTACAATAGTTAACACCGAATACATATTTTTAATATCCTCCTGCGCAACAGCAAAATAGTCTTGCGATAAAACAGCCATATCTGCATACATGCCCACAGAAAGAGAGCCTTTGCATGTTTCTTCTGCTGATAAATGAGCGCTGCCGATGGTATAGAGTTGCAATGCTTGCAAGCGGCTTACTATATTATCTTTATCATATAAAGATGTTCCGCCAACCGTTTTTCCCGTTACGAGCCAATAGAGAGATATCCAAGGATTATAACTTGCGACACGGGTCCCATCAGTTCCTGCACCAACGGTGATACCAAGGTCGATCATGGTGCGGATTGGAGGTGTTGTGGCGGCAGCTTGCTTGCCATACCGCTCAATAAAATATTCTCCCTGATAGGCCATTCGATTTTGTATTGCAATCGCACCACCAAGAGTTTTTATTCTTTTTAGATTATGTTCGGTAATAGTTTCTACGTGATCTAAGAACCAACGAAGATTATTAAAGGACATTTCTTGATTAACTTCTTCAAGGACAGATAACATTCTTTCAATGGTTTCATTGTATGTTGCATGTACACGAAATGGCCAACGATGTTTGACCAAAAGACGAATAATTTCTTTTAAATGCTGTTCCATATCTACAGCAAGCGTAGGCTTTTCATATAAAAAATCTTCAAAATCTGCTGCAGAAAATAAAAGCATCTCGCCAGCACCATTCAGGCGGTACATGCTGTCTCCACTATACGGAGTTATCGTTGTAGACCACTGCTCAAAATCAGCTAATTCATGGAGTGGTTTTTGGGTAAATAAGTTGTAGGCGATACGCAGCGTCAGTTGTTTGTTTTTATGTAACGTTTCGATAACATGGTAATCTTCAGGGTAATTTTGAGAGCCACCGCCTGCATCTATGCAACTGGTAAGTCCAAATCTATTCAGCTCTCTCATAAAGTTTTGCGTTGAATTAATTTGATCAACCGTTGATAATTTGGGCCCTTTGGCGAGCGTTGCATACAGAATTCCTGCATTTGGTTGAGCAATAATTAATCCAGTAGGGTTTCCATCCGTGTCACGTTCAATAAGAGCTCCAGCGGGATCAGGTGTATCTTTGGTGTATCCTACCGCTTTGAGCGCTGCAGTATTTAAAAATGCTCTGTCATACAGATGAAGAATAAAAATAGGGATGTCGGTAGTGATAGCGTTTATCTCTGCAAGTGTGGGCATTCGTTTTTCACTAAACTGAAATTCAGACCAACCTCCGACTACTCTCACCCATTGTCCTGCAGGTGTACGAGCAACTTGTTCTTTGAGCATATTCATCGCTTGGGCAAGAGATGGAACGCCATCCCATCGTAATTCCATGGTATAATTCAGGCCACCTCTAATTGCATGCAAATGAGAATCATTAAGCCCCGGGATGGTACGACGTTGTTTTAAGTCAATAATTTTTGTGTCTGTGCCAGCCAAACTTTTAATTTCATCATCTGACCCAATTGCAAGTACGCACCCATTTGCAATGGCAATTGCAGAAACTTCAGGACGTTGCGTATCGAGCGTAGTAATTTTGCCGTTATATAAAATCATTTCTGGATATTGAGTATGCATAAAAGGTGCCCCTAATAGGTTTAAGAACTATGTTTGCCTAAAGCCCATTTTGAAAACGTAACTTGAATGCCATATGGAGAGTGAGCCTTTAAAATGTCCATAACCCCATTATATGTTTCACTGCGCGCCCAATCTTGCTGTAATTCACAAATAAATTGTAAAGCATTTATTGGGGTAGCGCCTGCTTGGATCATGCGTTGGACGCTGCGTTCATGCGCTTCTAAAGAGATGTCGCCGCAGGCATCGGTAGGAATATACACATCATAACCGGCTTTAAGTAACTCTAAGGTTGGAAATAGCACGCACGCTTCTGTCCATAATCCTGCAACAACTATTTTTTTGCGATTTGTGCCTTCTACTGCTTTACGAAAACTTGCATCAAGCCACGCGTTGATTGCGGTGCGATCAATAACTTCTTGATTTGGAAAAACTGCTTGCAGATCAGAATTCATTGGACCACTAAAACTATTTTGCGCGATAGCAGATAAAACAGTGGGAACATTAAACAGTTTCGCTGTTTTTGCCAACATTAATGAGTTATGCATGATTGTTATGCGATCATGGCTTTGAACACCAAAGTACATAGCCGGTTGATAATCAATAAGTGCGAGTGCACAATTTTGCGGTGTTAAAAAATCAGTATATTTTTTTTCCATATCAACCATCCTTTATTGAGCAGATTTAAAGTTTTTTATGTAATCGTGTAGCAATTGCTGGGCTTGCGGAAAACTATAGATGGATGCGGCTTGAGATAATGAAAATGTGCTCACATAATCGTACCCACTTTTATCTGTTGGCTTATCTTTAACCCAGTATACTTCTCCAGCCTTAGTGTTTGGATCAAGCTTTTTATTAAAAAGTATTTTTAACATGGCCATTGTTTTATCTTGGTCTTCTTGTGTTTTGTCCATTGCAGAATGGAATAAGACAAATGCGAGAGCATTCTCTCCTGCTAACATACGAGATGTGAGTCTACCGTTCCCGGTATATTTGAATCGGTCCCCTTCCACCGATATGTCTCCATTCTTAAATGATAACTGTTCTGGCGTTGCTTCTTCGAGTGTTTTAAGATCGTGCTGGGCAATGGTTTGTGCGATTTTATAGGTTTTAAGTTCTTCTTTGAGGTAATTAATTTTTGACTCATCTTGAGGAGTTTCTTTTTCTGCCATTTCAATATCGGTTAAAAATTGAGGTATTTTTTCCTGAGCGTAGTTAAAAAATACTGCTATATCTTGTGTCATGAGCTCTTTCGCTTGAGCAATTTCTTGCGCTGTGAATTCTTGTGCCGGAGCAATTTTTTGCGATCGATAGTAGTAGTAAATACTCGCAAGCACGACAGGGATCAGAATTACGCTGAAGCTAAAGATCTTTTTATTCATGGCTTTTCCTTTTTTGTACTTTTTCAAACATGGACATAGCGTAGTTATTCAACTTACATGCTGTCAAGACTGTGCGCGTAGAGCACGATTTTATTAAGTACGTAGCCGCCTGCTAGCACCTTCATTGCCATCTTCACTAAATTCTTTACAATGATACCTATCACAAAACTCCATTGACAATAAGGTGTGCTATGCAACATCCAATGCAAATAATCGATGTAAAAACAAAACATAAAATTATCGCGGTAATATCAGCGCTGATGCCTGATGTGAAAATATATCTGTTCGGATCACGTGCTCGAGGAACAAATAGCCCAACAGCGGATATTGATATTGCTCTTGATGGTGGCAAAAGATTACCAGCAGAAGATGTAGATGAAATTAAAAGTATGCTGAGAGAAAGCAATATAATGTATACGATTGATGTTGTTGATTTGCACTGGATGACCGATATTATGCGCAATGAAATTTTACGGGAGAAAGTGGTATGGAAATAATAACGCTTCGTTATAAAGCATTACAAAAAGCATTGTTATCATTACATAATGGCCTTCATACTTTTAAAGAACATCAACAGAAAGAACATCAAGAAGAATACTTCATGATGCGCGATGGCTTGATTCAACGATTTGAATATTGTATAGATACTTTTTGGAAATTCATAAAATTATATTTAGAAGAAATACAAAAAGTCTCAATGGAATCAACAACGCCAAGAGAAATTTTAAAAAAAGCTCTCAATGGTATAATTACTCCTGAAGAACATACGATACTAACCAAAGCTCTTGCAGATCGTAACCTCACCTCGCACTCATACAATGAAGAGCTTGCTATAAAGATTCAAAACCATATTCCTGCTTATTCCACTGTTATGAAATCAATAATCGATAGAATTAAGATAAATTAGGAAAATTATGCGTTATAAATTTTATAGAGAGCATAAATACGTTAGTTTCAGATTTGATGAATTAGAAAGATTGGTAGCCAGAACAGATTTCAGAAGTGACGAAGAACTTAATACAGTTAAGCAGGCCTTTGAAGAGCTAATTGAGCTACTTGAAGCACATGCCCACTATGAAGACACCTCTTTGCATGTACTCCTTAAACAAAAAAATTCAGATGTGTATAAGCATATTGAGCAAGATCATGAACATCTAGACGAACAAATAATATCTCTGCGAACATTACTTACAACAATTGATCAAGCGGGCACGCAAGAAGACAAGATAGAAGCTGGCTATCAATTTTATTTATGGTTCAGAAAGTTCAGCGGCGACAATTTGCTACATTTACACGAAGAAGAGACGATTATCTTACCAGAACTACAGCGGCTCTATTCTGACGAAGAATTAAAAAAAGTTGAAGCAGCAACGTATAATATAATGACGGCACAAGATCTTATTCAGATGATGCAAGAACTATTTCCCCAAATGAATCCAAGCGATTGGGAAGCTTTTCTTATAGATATAAAGGACGCAGTGCCGGTAAAGTTCACAGAGGCATGGAATGGCATTAAAACAATCATGACCCCTGAGCAACAGCTGTACTTTATTAAGAAATTAAATATTTAATGCCATTAATTAGGGAAACAGTGAAATCGTGACATTTTGTCACGGACTGAAATTGATTGTGTTAACAAACATCTTGGGAAGTGAGTCCGCGACATTTTATCGCGGACTGAAATTACAGTGCATTCTTTTGGAATTATTATGAATATCAAAAAAGTGATATTTTTTTCGTTGATTATGCAATTTTCATCTGTCGTTTACAGCATCGAAACAGACCCTAAAACTAAAGAGGTTGAAACCGATTTGGCACATGCAAGTTGCTATATCGGACCTCATGCTTATACTCCAGAATACTCATTTCAAGAAGCGTTACGAAAAAATGATTTGGGCATTAAAAAGTCTTTAGAGCAATTAGGAGATAGTAAAGGAGCAGAACAGTTTTTTATCAATGGCTGGGGTCAAATTATTGGAGCTCTTGTTGCCCTAAAGAAGCATAAGATAAATGCTGAATTTAGTAATGTGATAGATGAAAATATAGATACAGCAGTTGAAAAAGGCAGGAATAAAACAAATCCATTTATGGTGGTGAACGTAAGAGAGCAGGCAAAAAATATGATGATGTATCCGCATCAAGGAAAATATTTGCCTTGGCGGAGGGTCCATATTACTAAACCAATAGCTTTACTAAATACAGCGCTGAAGAAGCACTCCGCACAATTTTCTTTATATGAAGGTAAATGTTATTTGCACATTGGGCAAAAAGGCGAACATAGTATTTTCACGGAATTATGGGCAAGTGATTTTGCAACGTTATTAAAAAAGCAAGGCTATCGTGGCTTAGAACCTAATAAAGAGCATCCTCATATAACCTTAATTAATTCCAATGTAGTAGCAGCGGTCAAAGATAAGTTTAGCGAAAAATATGGGGCAGCAGGGCAAACGAGGTTCAGCTCTTTTATGAATTCATGGATAGATGAAGCTAATAGCGAATTGAGTAAAGAGAATCACGCAATTGAATTTACCCAACTTGATTCTATATATTCAGAAGATTATTCTCCTTTTGAGGAAGTAGTTGTTGCTAAATTACAAGCGCCGAAAGTTAAAAAGGCATTGAATATATTGGTCAATAAAGCTAAGGAGGAAGTTGATTACACGCTTGCCGTTAAAGATGAGGATTCATTGCACTTAACCATAGCAACGAGATATAGAAATCCTAATGATTTTTCTGCTACCACAATAGAACAAATAATTAATTCGTGTCCTAAAAAATCCAGACTCTTATCAGGATTCTTGCAAGAGTTTAAAAAGCAATTGAATATCCTAAAAAAAGATTATGAATAACCATGAAAGCGGCGAGAGTTTATTGTAACCATGGCCTGAGATAGTTTTAAAGCATCATCAAATAATCTGCATCTTCATCGATTCCTATTATCTTATACAAGTATCTTGCTAAGCAGCAGACGTATCGTGGTGCAGGTGAGAATCCAGCCCTCTGATATCCCTGAACCAGTCGTTGTAATTTTTCAGATCGTTCATGAGCTGGGATGTTAATGAGCTTGTTGTCTCTTTGTTCAAATGGTCCCGGTTGTATAATAATTTTTCTTGCACCAGCGCGTTTTAGCTCATTACAAGTAAACTGAAGTAATGCAGTTCCGTGTCTTTGATTGCGATGTTGGTGTTCAATAAAACCGGTGTGCAAAACAAATAAGGATAAAGGAAGGTGTTCATAAAACAAAAATCCGATTTGCTGATCGCCATCATAGTAGGTTATTTTTTTGGTAGTGGTAAGAAAGTTTCTGTTAATTGTTTTAACATCAAAACGCTGATTTTGCTCGGCACTCGATGCAACATTGTGTGATAAAAAACTTATAAAAAAAATTGGTAACAATAGAATAATCCTTTGCATGGTCACCTCTATTTATTTAATCGTCCAATCAATTTCAGGTAAATTATGTTGCTTAAGAAAATTATTTGCTTGCGAAAAATGACGGCAACCTAAAAAGCCCGTTACAGAAAATGGTGAAGGATGTGCTGCTTTTAAAATCAAATGACGCGTGAGATCAATATGTAGCTGTAAATGAGCAACCTTTTTTTGTGCATAAGCACCCCACAGCAGGAAGACCGTTTGATGTTCACGTTGAATAAGTGCGGTGATAACTGCATCAGTAAAAAATTCCCATCCTTTGCCTGCATGACTTGCAGGAGTATTTTCTTCTACGCTTAAAATTGCGTTAAGTAATAAAACACCTTGATCTGCCCAGTTTGTTAACGTGCCGCTACGCGGCATAGGCATGCCAATATCAGTATGCAGCTCTTTAAAGATATTACGGAGCGATGGTGGTTGCGCAATGCCCGGTGGGACACTAAAGCTGAGCCCGTGCGCTTGCCCGGGTCCATGATATGGATCTTGTCCTACAATAACCACACTTACTGTATCAAATGGTGTTGCTCGTAATGCAGCAAAGACATTCTGCTTTTGTGGGTATATCGTTGCACCAGCGGCTTCTCGCTCTTGTAGAAACCGCACCAGGTCTTCAATTTCAGGACGTTCACAAACGTACTCTAATGGCTTTTTCCATGACGTCGGAATTGCGGCGAAAAATTGTTGTTGTCGAGGTGTCATATTTTTATGCATGCTGACAGATGTACACGATATTGCCTGAGTTATCTTTAATACTCATTGCGGTACCCCACGGTTGTTTTTCAGGCTTATCTACAATTGCAATCTCTTGCGCTTGTAATGTTTCATAATCTTTAAAACAGTCGGTGCTTTCAAGAGTGATAAAAGGATGATTTCCCGCTTGTTTACCAACCAACGCTTTTTCAGCATCGCTTGTTGCTTGTAAGATTACTAATTCAAAGTCTCTTCTTTCTTCCAAGCAAAGCGTTAACCAACGCATATCGCCAAAGTTTGCATCAGTATGGATGATAAATCCGAGTTTTTTATAAAAATTAACCGTTGCGTCTTGATCGTTAACGAGCATAGTTACGTGAGAAATTGCTTTCAACATATTTTTCCTTTTAGGGTAATCGTTATTAAGTTTAAATCGGGGGCTCAAAATTGAGCTGATATAGGGTATGTTACCATAAGTAACAGCAGATTAAAAAGGGATATAATGAAATTATAGCTTAAAAAAACCGTATATCTCTGCTAAAATTTATACTCTAATTTAATCCTAATTTATGAGGTGTTACTTATGAAAAAACTATTGCCTTATGGCTTACCTGTTGTATTAGTAGCTATTCTATGTTTATTTGTTGGGTTTCCATCATTAACAAAGACCACTGCAACGCATTCATTATTTGATAAAAATGGAGTGCCTGTTAAGAATGTGAAAGAGATTTTTGGGCAATTGGGAGTTTCGATTGCTTCTATTGAAGAGGCGAATGAGTTTGCTCAAAAGAACTTTTTAATTACTGGTGACTGGTGGGATTTGCAGCCAGAAAAAGCATGGCATGGTGTAGTAGAAAGTAATAAAGGCGCTCTTTTGGAGAATTTTAGAGCTTTAGGCATGGTTGATGAACTGCATCCAAGTAAAACTATGTATAAATATGTTTTATTAGTAGGCGCTACGAAAGCGAGAATTATCATGCGTCTCGATTATTTGGCAGAGTTGAGAAAAAAAGGCATTTCTTTTGAAACAATTGTGTTGTTGGGCGGAGAGCGACCATTACAAGAATTTGAAAAAGAAGGGCTGCCAACTGATATTACTACAGAAGCAGAAATGATGCAGTATGTGTGCGCACAGCATCCAGCATTTAAAGATATTACACATTTGTTGGTTAATGCGCCAATGGTGCAACGTGAAGATGGAACAATGGTTCGCCCAAGCGTAGATGGTACCTTGGCATATTTTGCACAAATAGCGCCTGCTGATGGCTCTTGCTTAGTTGCTTCAAATAGTCCCTACATTTTGCGTCACATTAAAGCAGCGCAACGTATTTTGGATCAAAACCGTTTTCCAACTGATGGTGCTGGCGAGGCATTGGACAGTAATACAACAAATATGATTCGTTTGTTTGATGAATTAGCACGAGCTATTTATGAAGAGTTTAAGGCGAGCCGCAAATAGTATTTTTTGATTTGATTTTACAGCATATAAAAGGGCCGATTCATTGCATATACTGCAACGATCGGCCCTCTATGTTTTTACAGGGGTTAATGTTACACAAGATGTTTCATTCAGGTTATAGCATAAGCCCAGCCGGGACTTTCGGCTCATATATTTTTTGTTTTTTCTTTACAGGTCTATCTCTCAGCGCTATCGATCGTGTATATTTTTCTAACAAAGCAGCAATGTCGGAATCCTTAACGAGATGTGTTAATAATTCTTGCCATTGTTTTTGCTCAAACTCTTGCTCTGAAAAGTCCTTTCCCCAATATCTGCTTCCACCAAATGCGTTTTTGGTCATATATGCCGCTCGTTCTATCTGGTTATCAATCAGCTGGGCAATAATGTCTTTCAGGAGTTCTAACGCGGGAGAAGATTTTTTTTCGATCTGCTCGAAAATGTAGCGTAAGTTTCTTCTGCCTGAAAAATCAAGATGAGGAAACAGTCTTAGTTTAAGCAGTTGACGTAGCTTGATGTTATCTCTATTTTCAATGAGCAGTGCTATATCTTCATGGTGTGCGTCGCGTGCAATGTCTGCAGAACTAAGGCCTTGTATGTTACGTTTATCGCCACTAGCGCCGGCAAGCAATAATAGTTCTACTATTTCTTTATATCCTTTTTCTGCGGCAATCATCAGAGCGGTCTGTTGGTTGGGGGCAAAATCGACAGCGACTATCAGCGGTAGTATGCGTCGTACTTCGTCTATATTGCCTGTGCTTACTAGCTCTAAAAAATGGAGTAATTTTTCCGGCGTTGCATATTGCTTACGTAACTTTTTGACCAGGGACTGCTCTACTTTTTGCGTGGTGTCTTTTTGTTGTAACGGAATATAGTCATTTATTATAAGTTGATACGATTCAAGATAATTGTCTTTTGTATGATCTTTATCAGTGCCATTTTCATAAGTTTTTTGCTTTCCTTCATCGGTAAAGAAAATTAATGGAGGTTTGTTATAGATGTTGTAATCAATGATGATATCAGAGAGCTTCTTATCAGAATTGACCAATGTTATGGTTTTTATCAAAAATGCTTTAGAAGGACCATAGGTGATTTGTTGCATATTGAAAAAAAATTGCTTGAGGGCTGTATAATCTTGAAATATTGCCCTATCGATGATGTGTATTCCAATGCCGGGACTCATAGAAATGACTGGCAGTGGTTGATACGAGGAAAAATTAACCAAAAATGGCACATGATCTGTATATAGCAAGAGAGGTTTTGTACCGACGGTTAAACTATTTTTGCGGGTTACGCTTTCTATTTTCGTGATAGATACTACTGCGTTATTAATTGTTGTAATAGGAAACCATGCCGGTACATGAGGCAATCTGATTTGTGGGATACTGGTTAATCGTTTCATGCTCGTTGGCGTTGGTATTATGTATGCAATCGCCTTTTGATAATTACTCGGTTCACGCAATAAAGTTTGTATAAATCCATTGAAATGTGAAGCGCCAAAAGGAGTAGTTACCGCTGAATCGGTGAGTGCTTGCGTTACGATTGGAAAAGTATGCGTTTGAGCTCCCCCCTCTGCCATGAGCTCACCAAACACCTGCTTTGCGTTAAATCCAGCTGCATAACATGAAATGTAGACGAAGAAAATGGTGAGAATTTCTTTTTCTAAAAATTTCAGTAATGTATCAAATTCTTTAAATGAAAGTTGTGCTATGGTTTCACCGTATCCGCCATGACCATTTAAATAGACAATCCATTTTGTTGGCTCTTTGTGGGCTTTGATGTAATCTGCTTGAGAAACAAATAATGCTTTATCTGTAACGCAATTTTGTATAAATCCAGCGCCTGTTTTTCTGCTTAAATCTTTATAGTTATCATTGGTATAGGTATAGTATTGCGTGGTAAAAAAATCGCGTAGCTCTTGGTTGCTGAGTGCAGGAATGTTTTCCATATGATCACATTTTAAGCCTAAATCATATTCTAAATCGGTGATAGGATTTCGAGCGGTTAATTGTTGAATGCTTTTTTCTGATATCCCGAAGTACCCAGCGGGGATCATGCAATAAAGATTGGTGATTTGATTAGATGGAGCGGCGATTTTTTTGATGATCCAATGTGCAACGTTGAATGTTGTATAGAACTGTGCAAAGCGTTCTTTATCCCTGTCATATTCTTTGGGTTTTCGGAATAAGTTATAGAGCAGTGATCCGGAGATAAGAATGGGGCTTGCTGCATCGTTGATTGCCTGCATCGATTTATGTGTTACAGCGCGGAGATGATGGTCATATTGTGAATTTGACGCATCATAATAATAGGGTTCACTATCATCCAAAAAAATCAGTAAAGAGCGAGTTAGGGGGTCGATCTCAGCAGCAGCTTCTTTTTGCTCAAGTTCTGCAGCGGAATGGTTGGTGTGGGTACTCAGAGATAGGAGCATTGCGCATAAGATATGTACTGTGCGATTCATTTTTTCTCCAAATTATTTTGTTTATAGCATGAGTCCAGCGGGGACTTCGGGCTCATATGTTTTTTCATTTTTTTCGTTAACAGGTTTTTTTGGTGGGGATAGTTCAGGTGTATAGTGGTCAAGCAGTGTTGCAATGTCTTTATCATGTATTAGGTCGGTCAAAATTTTTTGCCATTTTTGTTGTCCAAATTCTTGTATGGAAAAATCATTTCCCCAATAACTGCTGCCTCCATATGCTTTACGGGTCAGTTTGGCTGCTTGTTGTGCATAGTTGTTAATAAGGCGAGAGATAATATTCTTAAATATTTCTAGCGCCTCAGGAGATTGTTTTGCAATTTGTTCTAATATATAGCGCAGGTTTCTCCTATCTGCAAAGTCAAGAAGTGGGTATAGTTCTAGTTCAATGAGCAGTCGTAGTTTGATGGGAGTAGCGACTTTTTGAAGTGAAGGTAACGCTTGTTCAATTTTTTTTATTGTTATGGTCACCTGCTCTGGAGAATAAGCCAACAATGGTTTATACGTTTTCATATAGTCGCCAGTGGGAGAATTTGTAAATTTTCCATTGAGATATGTTTTGTATTGTGTATTTTCGGTGAAAAAAAATAAAGGTTTTGTGTTTGGATTATAATGAATAACTACATTGGTTAGATTTGTATTATCTGCGCTGAGAGCTATATTTTTTATGAAAAATATTTTGGAGGATCCATATTGAATAGCACTCATATATATAAAAAAGGAATCTAGACTGGATTTCCTGTCGAACTTTGTAGCGTCAATTACATGTAATGCACTTCCCGGAATCATTGAAATTAATGGTTTTTGTGAAGAAAAGTCAATTAAGAATGGAACGTGGTTAGTATATAATAAAATAGCCTTATGATGATGCATTATCTCTAGAGAATTTTTCTGTGCAGCAGCTTTTATTTTTGTGATGCGAACGATTTCATCATGATATTCAGTAACGGGAAACCATGCAGGAACATGGGGGAATCGAATTTGGGGGATAGTGAAAATTTCTGATTGGAGGGGTATTAGAGATAGAATTGCTTTTTCGTAATTACTGGGATTCTTTAATAGATATTCTATAAATGCTTTAAAATATACTTTGCTTGGAAACGTTTCTGCATCAGTTAATGCTTGTGTCACGATAGGAAATGGCAATGTTCGAGCTCCTCCCTTTGCCATCAGCTCACCAAATACTTGCTTTGCATTAAATCCTGCTGCATAGCAAGAGGAATAAACGAAAAAAATTGTTATGATAGTTTTTTCGAGAAATCTTAAGAATGTATCAAACTCTTTAAATGAAAGCTGTGCAATAATGCTTCCATACATTCCGTGACCACCTAGATAGATGATCCATTTTGTTGGTTCTCGATTGATTTTAATATAATCAGATTGCGAAACAAATAGCGTTTTCTCTTGTATGCAGCTTTTTATAAAGTCATTACCAGTTCTATCTTCTAGAGAATGATAATTTGCAACTGTATAGCCATCATATTGTGTCATAAAATGGCTACGAAGTTCTTGTTTGTTATTTGCTGAGATTGTGCTCATGTGTTCAATTTGTAGACCAAGAGTATATTCTAGTTCAGTGATTGGATCGTTTGTACCTAATTGTTGTAAAGCAGTATGCGATATACCAAGATATCCCCTGGGAATCATGCAATACAAGGTAGTTGCTTGATTTTGGGGAGCTTTAATCTCTCTTATTATCCAATTATTTGGGTTAAAGTTGGCGTAAAAAGTATGTAGTGGAGTTATATTGTTGTCATACTCCTTTGGTTTTCGCAATAAATTATATAAAAGAGATCCAGAAATAAGAATTGGCCCAGCAGCACTTTCAATAGCATCTCTTGAATCCCGTGTTGTAGCACGAAAGTGATGATCATAGGATGGGTTTGAAGCATCATAATAATACGCTTCACTATCATCCAAAAAAATCAGTAAAGATCGTATTGTTGGGTCAATGTCAGCAGCAGCTTCTTTTTGCTCAAGTTCTGCAGCGGAAAAACTGTTTTGTGCCGACGAACCTATCAGCAGAGCAAGCAAAATATATAATATGCGCATATTACCTCTCTTAATTTTTCGAGATAGTGTTCCTACTTGCTTTGTTCTTTTCGTTCTTCTTCCGATTTTTCTATTGGCGATATTGTTGGTGTGTATTGATCAAGGAGCGTTGCAATTTCCTTATCATTCATGAGGCCAGTCAAAATCTTTTGCCACTTGTCTTGTTCAAATTCTTGTATTGAAAAATCCTCATCGAAGCTC
Source organism: Candidatus Babeliales bacterium (assembly GCA_035944115.1). Classification (NCBI taxonomy): domain Bacteria; class Candidatus Babeliae; order Candidatus Babeliales; species Candidatus Babeliales bacterium. The sequence continues at coordinate 41,599 of DASZBJ010000012.1, read as the reverse complement.
ATGGCATCTTGGTATGCTTTTTTGATGAGAACAACAGCTTTGCGTGCATTATGAGAAAGAAGCTGCGTAATAATATCTTTAATAAGGCGCAAAGCGTCGGGCTTCTTTTTTGATGCTTCCTCTAAGATGTCACGTAAGTTCTCTCTCGTTGATGAGTTAAGCTTTGGATACAATTGTAGTTTAATTAACTGCCGCAGTTTAATGTTATCTGCATTTTCAATTAATACCGCTATATCTCTATAATCGGCCTTGCGTGCAACGTGCGCAGCAATTGTGCTGTGCATTCCTGCAATTAACAATAATTCGACCATGCGTTTGTCACCATTTTGCGCTGCAATGATCAATGCATTCTGTTGACTTGTACTGTTGATCGCAATTCCAGTATTCATCAGATCTTGCACCTTCTTTATATCTCCTGTGCGCACCATATCTAAAAATAGATCGTCTGCTTGGTGTTGGTACAATTTTTTTTCTAGAGCTTGTTCAATAGTTCTTGCACTGGCAATTGCTGGTTCAGGGATATAGTTTTTTAGTAACTCCGCTTCATACATCGCCATATAATCGCCATCCTCATATGGTTCAACGGTCCAATGAGATGTATAGGTCTGCTGTTGACCACTCTGGGTGAAAAATCTTAAAGGCTTTTCTATAGGCTTATAATCAATAATTACATTCGTTACATCAGAATGGTCGTTATGTCCTGTTGCGGGTTGTGCGAATCGTATAGTTTTTATAAAAAACAGTTTTGATGGGCCATATTTTCCAACATCATCCATGTTGTCAAAAAAGTCGTCTAAGGCTTGGGCGTTCGAGAAAGTCGCTGTGTCAATGATGTGCACTGCATTACCAGGGATCATGGAAATTATTGGTTTTGATGAAGAAAAATTAATGGGAAACGGCACGTGATTGGTATATAGCAGCAGAGGTTTATCGCCTACCACTAAAGGGCTTTTTCGAGTTGCGATTTCTATTTTCGTGATACGAGCTACTGCATTATCAACTTTGGTGATCGGGAACCATGCCGGCACGTGAGGGAGTTTAATTTGTGGAATGTCGCTGACTGATAATGAAGGCATTACATACGACATTGCTTCACGATAATTGCTTGGGTTACTGATTAAGGTTTGTATAAAAAAATCAAATTTAAAGCTTTCGCCAAGCACTTTGTTTACGGATAAATCAACGAGTCCCTGTACTACGATTGGAAATGGCAATGATCGCATGCCCGTCTTACTGGTGATCTCACCAAACAGCTGTGTGGCGTTAAACCCTGCAGCAAAGCACGTGCAGTAGGCAAAAAAAATTGTTACAATATTCTTTTCAAGAAATGTCAGGAGCGTATCAAACTCTTTAAATGAAAGTTGTGCTATGGTAGCACCGTAGCCGCCATGGCCATTTAAGTAGAAAATCCATCTTATTGGCTCTCGTTTGATTTTATTATAATCAGCGTGCTCAACGAATATTGATTTTTCTTCAACACAATTTTTTATAAAATCATGCCCTGATTTATTCTTTAAGGCATTGCGATAGTTTTTACTGTTATATGTATCATACTGTGCCCTAAAATAGTTGCGAAGATTTTGTTTATCGTTAAGGGGGGCTTGCTCATCGACTGGAATAATCGGTATAACATCCATGTGTTCAATTTTCAAGCCAAGATTGTATTCTAGCTCGGTCAGAGGAGCGTCTGTCTTCAGTTCTTGAAGATTATTTTCTGATATGCCTTGGTAACCTATAGGAATCATGCAATAGCGGGTTGTTACTTGGTCTTCAGTCGTCCTAACCTTTCTTATTATCCATTTTTGTGGATCAAAGTTTCTATAAAAAAGATCGAATTCTTTTTTACGTTTATCATATTCTTTTGGTTCTCGTAATAGATTATAAAGAAGAGACCCTGAAATAAGGATTGGACAGACCTGGTCATCGATGGCGTGCAATGCAGTGTTAGCTAAAGGGCCCAGATGAGATTTGTCTTCTTCATTCTGCCTGTATGCTTCACTATCATCTAAAAACATAAGTAAAGAACGTGTTAAGGGATCGATTTCGGCAGCTTCTTTTCGCTCTAATTCCGCAGCAGAAAAACTGTTACGAGAGGTGAGGCATAAGAGTACTGCAAGTAATAGAAAATGAGGTGTGCGCATGCTATTTTCCTTTTTTTTATTCTTTTCGCTCATCTTCGGACGCTTTTTGCGGCGATAGTGTTGGTGTATATCGCTCGAGCAGCACTGCAATATCGGTATCATTCATGAGATCAGTTAAAATTTCTTGCCATTTCGCTTGTTCAAATTCTTGTATTGAAAAGCCACCAAAGCGCATAACACCTTTATACGCTGCATCGACGAGCTCAACGGCTTCTTGTTCATTGTTATCAAGAAGCTGAGCAATGATATCTTTAATGAGTTGCAAAGCCTTGGGAGTTTTCTTTGCTGCTTGTTCTAATATAAGTCGCACGGTGTTCATTTGCGATCTATCAAGATAAGGAAGAAGGTGCAGTTTAATAATCTGTCGCAATTTTATGTTGTTGGCATTTTTAATCAAGACAGCGACCTCTGCATGGCCTGTTTTGCGAGCAATATCTGCAGCTGTTTGGTTGCGAGGATTGCGCCGATCTGTATTGGCACCAGCAATTAACAGTAATTCTACGATTTCTTTATATCCTTTTTCTGCAGCAATCATTAACGCTGTTTGCCTTTGTTGATTTTGGAAATCAAGATCTATTCCCGTACGTATCAAGTTTTGAACTTCTGCTATATCTCCGCTGCGCACCAAATCGAATAATTGATTTTCTGCGCCCCCACGGATATTTTGTTGTGCCTTTTTTTCTAACATGTGCTCAATATTTTTGACATGTGCGGTGATTGGTTCGGGAGTATCATTTTTTAGTAAACGTTCTTCGTAGTTTTTCATATAATCCCCTTGTTCATACGATTGCGTTTTGCCAAAAAGCGTATCATCAAATATATACGCTTGTTGTTGACCATCTTGAGTGAAAAAGAATAATGGCTTCTTTCTCGGTCTATAGTCAATGATCAGATTGGTGATAGCTGAAAGGCCTTCACGGTGGACTGTTTTTATAAAAAACAATTTTGAAGTTCCATATTCAATGTTTTTCATTTTATTAAAAAATTTTTTCATGGCGTTATCGGTTGAGAATGTTACTGCGTCAATTGTGTGTACTGCGGGCCCTGCAATCATTGGAATTAGTAGTTCTGGGTTTACTGAAGAAAAATTAATTAAAAATGGTACATAGTTGGTATACAACAAAAGAGGCTTTTCACTTATATTTAGTGGCGTTTTGCGTGTTGCTGCATCTATTTTTGTGATACGTACTACTGCGTCATTAATTTTGGTGACGGGGAACCATGCAGGTACATTAGGAAGTCTGATTTGCGCCATACTATCAAGTGCAGAGCTCGTTATATGAGCAATTGCTTGGCGATAATTACTTGGATCATGCAGTAACGTCTCTATGAATGCACTGAAGTTAAGATTTGCGCTGGTTGCAGGAGCATCCGTGAGTATGTTTGTTGCGATCGGGAATGGTAAGGTTTTAGCGCCTTCTTGTGCCATAAGTTCACCAAATATGTGCTGAGCATTAAAACCCGCGCTATAGCAAGAAAAATAAACGAAAAAAACGGTGAGGATGTCTTTCTCAAGGAATGTTAATAATGTATTAAAGCCCTGAAATGATAGCTGTGCGATATGGCTGCCATATCTGCCATGTCCATCTAAATATATAATCCATCGTACAGGCTCTCTTTTTGCTTTACTATAATCGGATTGTGAAACGAATACCTTTTTTTCTTTGATGCAGTTTTTTATAAAATAATCGCCCGTTGCATAATCGTCTTCAGTTGCTTGAGCGTCGTCAGCTTGATAGTCTGTGTTAGAAAAAACTGCAATCGTCTCGCGCTCACATTGTTTTATAAAGTAATCACGAAGATCCTGCTTGTTTTGGGGCGGAATGGGATCCATATGTTCAATTTTCAGACCGAGATTATACTCTGATTCGGTAAGTTCATCCGCTGCATGTAGTTGTTGTAATGAGTCCTGTGATATGCCCTGGTAGCCATTAGGGATCATGCAATATAAGCCTGTACTTTGGCTTTTGGCATCATTTATTTTTCGTATTATCCATTTACTCGGATCAAAGTTTTTGTAAAAGTCATTAAACGCACGTTTATGTGCGTCCGATTCGTATTCCTGAGGTTGTCGCAGTAGGTTATATAAAAGAGATCCTGAAATTAGAATCGGGCTGACCAGATTATTGATAGCACGTAATGCAGTGCCTGTTAGAGAGCCAAGATGGCGAAAATGTTCATCAGCGTTGTAAGAGTATGCCTCACTATCATCTAAAAAAATCAGTAAAGATCGGATGATTGGGTCGATATAAGCAGCAGCTTCTTTTCGCTCGAATTCGGCAGCTGAAAAGGTGATGTGCGTGTTGAAACATAGTAGTATTGCAAATAATAAGAAATGGAACGTGCGCATGTTACTTTTCCTCTTTAGATCTTGGCCTTATTCTACGCTTTTTATGTGTACTAATTTTAAAAATTAAAGTTTTGCTTTTTGCGGTACATTTTTCTTTTGTGGAATATTTTTTCGACGCAATTTTTTTTCTAACACTTCTTCAACTTTTTTTGCCCCGATTGCAATTGGTTCTGGAGAAGTATTTTGTAATACCTGTTCGTAGGCTTTCATATAATCATTTTTTAATGCTGACTCCTCATCCCAAAAAGAGTTTTTTTGTTGTCCGTTTTCCGTGAAAAAAAATACAGGTTTTTTGTTTGGCTTGTAATCAATAATCATATTAGTGATATTGGAAAGATTACCGATCTGTACAGTTTTGATGAAAAAAAGTTTGGAAGATCCATATTCTATATTATCCATTTTTGAAAAAAAATTTTGTATGGTGAGACGATCTACGAACGCAACTTTATCAATGATGTGTACTGCGTTTCCTGGGATCATTGAGATTAATAATTCTGGAGCGTCTGAGGGAAAGTTGATTAAAAATGGAACATAGTTGGTATATAATAAAACAGGCTTTTCATTTACGGTTAAAGATTTTTTCCGTGTTGCGCTTTTTATTTTTGTGATGCGTATCAGTGCATTGTCTAGTTTAGTAATAGGGAACCAGGCGGGTACGTTTGGCAATTTAATTTGTGGAGTACTTTTAATTGATGATGTGGTTGGCATTATATATGCAATGGCTTTACGGTAATCGCTGGGATCATATAATAAGGTGTTTATAAAAGAATTAAAGTTTATGGTATCAGGAGCTACCACAGGCGCATCAGTGAGCGCTTGTGTTACAATCGGAAACGGCAGTGTTCTAGCGCCTCCTTTTGCCATCAGTTCACCAAAGACTTGCTGTGTATTAAATCCTGCACCATAACATGAATTATAGGCGAAAAAAATGGTTAGAATATCTTTTTCGAGGAACCTTAATAACAGGTCAAAATTCTTAAGAGAGAGATAGGCGATATGGGTATTATAGCCACCATGCCCCATTAAATAGATGATCCATTTCGCTGGGTCTTGGCCTCTTTTAAGATAATCAGATTGCGAGACAAATAGCTTTTTCTCATTTATACAATTTTTTATAAAATCACCACCAGCTGCATTTTGCAATTCACTAAAGTTTGCCATTGTATAACTGTTATATTGTGCTGTAAAATAATCACGGAGTTCTTGGTTGGTGTTTGATGGAATCGTGTCCATATGTTCAATTTTTAAACCGAGACCATATTCCAATTCGGTAATTGGATTTTTTATATTTAATTGGCGTAAGTCATCCGGTAGTATACCAAGGTATCCCGTAGGGATCATGAGATAGAGTTGAGTTTTTTGGTCTTCAGTACTGTTTACTTTTCTTATTATCCAATCATTTGAGTTAAAATCTTTGTAAAAATTGTTAAATATATGCTTCTCGCGGTCATATTTTTTTGGTTCGCGCAGTAAGTTGTATAAGAGAGATCCAGAAATAAGAATGGAACCGGCGAGATCCTTGATAGCTTTTGCGGCAGTTTTTGTTACAGCGCGTAGGTGATGATCATATTTTGGCTCTGATGTATTATAATAGTATGGTTCGCTGTCGTCTAAAAATATGAGCAATTGTTGTATTGTTGGATCTATATCAACAGGAGCCGGTTCGGCAGCTGAAAAGCTGTTATGTGAATTGAAGCATAATAATAGCATCAACAAAAAACGTACTATACGCATGCTTTCTTTCCTTAATATTTATGGTGATCTTTACAACACAACCTAATAAAGAGTAAAGAAAGAAAGCAATAGTTTATTTTTTACTTTTTTTAAAAACTATGATGGGTTCTTGCCCAAGTAAGGTAGCGATATGAGCTATACTAGTGAATGTTAAGTTGGCTTTGCCGCTTTGTATTTTTGCTATTTGTCGCGGGTTGGAATTGAGTTTTTTAACCAGTTCGTTGAAGCCTACATCATTTTTTTTCATGTAATCGTCGATTGCTTCTTTCATACATGTTTGCAATCTATGTAAAGCTTTTAATTCTAATCGTGCCTGCTTTTCAGCTTCGGCGATCTCTTTTTTGGTAAGGCATTCATTAACAAGGTCTTTAAAGTTTTTTAATTTCATAATAATTCCCTTCCATATTTTGTAACCTCAATCAATCGAGTGCGTGCTGTTTTTATATCATTTTGCTGAGTTGTTTTGTCCCCAGCGGTCAGTAATACTATGATGTACTCCTCGTAGAACATATAATAGATGCGGTAGCCAAATCTTCCTTCCCGTAGTTCAAAAAGCTTCTTTCCTAAACTTCGGCTGTGAGGTAGTTTAATTTCGTTACCGCCAATTCTGAGCATTGTAAGTACTTTTACGATGGATTTTTGTTGTTCATTGGTTAATTTCTTAAACCATCGCTCAATATCGTTCTTATCCTTCGGCGGCCAATATTTTATCTTCCACTCAATAGCCATAGGCACGGGACCTTTCTCTAAGTAGCGACCATCATACTCCTATCAGGATACTATATTATAATATAGTAGGTCAAGGGTGTGGAGGACGGGTAATAGGCTCGTAAAAACAGGCCGAGAAAGCAATGGTTTATTTTTTAATGCCGAGTTTATAGATGGGGTAGATATCGATAATGGTGGTTTCATACGGATGTGCGCTTTTAATCGCAGCAATTACGGCTTGTAGATACTGCTTTTCACATACGGTTTCAATCCGTTCTTCAGCAACGGCTTCCAGCACATGCGATGTGCCAATGAACTGATGTGCTTGCTCGTTGGGCATAAATCGACCGATTCCTTTGGTTGAAAAACTGCAAAATGAGTAGTTTCCAATTTTGCCACCACCAGCTTTGCCTATTGCGGTTCGTACAAGGTCGGCGTGTGTTTCTGGAACAGTGGTAATAAGAGTGACGTAATCGGATAGTTCTAAATCATTAATCATACATGCTCCTTTTAGTATTGAAGTGACGCTGATAGCGATGATCAGTAGGCGTAAAAACATTATAGCTCCTTATGCTGAATTGAAAGAGCGCAGAAGAATTACCGCCCTATAGGATAAGTAATTTCGTAATTATGTCTATCAATCGGTATTTTGAAGAATATGTTAATTGGTATAGCATTAATTGGTCGAGTTCTGGGATTATTGAGGAAAAAATTATGTTTGGTTATGAAGCATTTGTTGATAAGCATGGTGTGCTTACCATTGCAGTAAAAATCATATTTAGTTGTTTACAAGTTTCTGTTACCTCAATTGAGCATGCAAACGAGTTTGCTCAAAAACATTTTTTACGCAGCAGTGAGCGGTGGAATGGGCAGGAGAAAAGATCTTGGCATGATCTGATGCATCAAAATAAAGAAACATTGCTGCAAGCGTTTAGATCCTTGGGTATGATCGATGCCGTACTACCTCGGCAAAATATGTATACATACATTTTGGTGATGGGAACATTAAAAAATAATGCCGAACAATGTTTTGATTTTTTGGCAGAGCTGAAACGCAAAGGGCTTTCCTTTGAAAAAATTATTTTGCTGAGCGGCAAGCGTTTACTAGAAGATTTTGAGAAAACAGGATTACCTGTCGATGTTGTTACTGAAGCAGAGATGATGCTGTATCTTTGTAGTCGGCATGGGGGTTTTAAAGATGATGAAATTGTTTTGGTTGATGCACCGATGATTCACTATGAAGATGGTACAGTAACTCGTCCAACAACTGATAGCACGCTTGCATATTTTGCACAGACTGCTTGCGTTGATGGCTCTTGTTTAGTAATTTCTGAAAATCCACACATTATTCGTCAAACAAAAGTAGCCCAACGCATTTTAGATCAAACGCGGTTTCCTGTGGATGGCGCCGGCAAGGCAATTGAAGAGCCCATCGATATGATACAGTTGTTTGATGAATTTGCGCGTGCTTTGTATGAAGAATACAAAATGCAGAAAAAATGATCTTTATCGTTCGCTAGCAGGAGGATAATTACTGTTACCTATGCTTTTTTTCTTTCTTGAGCACCAGCGGAGATGCTGTTGTCTTCGTTGTTCTTTTTGATATCCATCAAGACACCAACTGAATGGAATTGCCAGAGCTACTATTTGTCCAAAGCTTAAAAATGGGCGATCTTCTTTGGAGTGGTCAGAAAAAAATCGTGGGTTGCCTAATCGGCTTGAGGTATTTGGTGTACGTACAATCTGTGTAGCAAGACGTGCGGCGCGTGGAGCTTGTTTTAAGTTGCTACTGAGCATTGCATGCATTTGAAAGTTGCATAATACAAATACACTCATAATTGGTAATAATCGGCTAACAAACATGTTGAAGGCTCCCAGTGCTTACATTGAATAATAAATATGACCGCAGATTTTATAGCATGCCAACATATATATGTAAAGTTTTTTGTGTATAGAACTTGCTTTACTTAATTTTCTTAAATATTGTGTGCACTGCTTGTACATATTCTTGTCGTTTTTCATTCCATGCATTGAGAACTTCTTTTTTAGAAGCGGTTAGGCATTGCTCCATATACCGTTGCACAAAACGAATATACGCCCACTCCTGTTTTGGCGGGCGTTTTTCTTTTTTATTGCGCTCATATTCTGCTTGCCATTCTTGTGTAAATTCAGCGTACGTTGGTGGATTTCCAGCAAGCCATTGTTCTCGTAACCAATCAATTCCTTGAGCGGTGAAATTAAAGTGTGGACCGATTAACTGTTTAAAAAAATTACGTGTTGCTAAATCATTTTTATAAGTGCCGTAGAGCATGCGTGTGTTAGGCGTAAGGGGATATACAATACCGCGTACTGCCTTAGAAACGGTTGGAATTTGCAGAGGTGGTAGCTCTTGACCAGTGGTAGCATAATGCATAAGTCTGCAGATTAGTTCATGTTTGTTAAATCCGCGCGGAGATAGTTGTAGTTGCTCCAGTTGTACTTTGAGTTCTTCAACATGCAAGTATGCTAATGCTTCTTGTAGTTGTATTAGCTCGTCGTGTGATAATTGTTTCATGGTATTTGCTTAATTTTGAAAATGATCGTTGTTTTTTTTTATATTTTTTTAGCGTACTTGTTTTTGATGAAAATGAAACTGTTGATATGCGCTTTTTATAGGGTAATTGGCATTGTGAAAACTAATTGAATTAGATATCATATTAGAGCTTTTCTGAAGATTCTCGCCATCCCGCCTACGCGCGCGCTTCGTCGTGATTGGCCACGGCGAAGTAAAACGAAGACGGAAAAGCCAACCAGAACAAGAACCTCACGATCGTCGTCGCGAGCCGCCATTGGCGTGCGTGGCGATCCAGATTAATAAAGAAATATTTAGATGAATACAATTAAGAATGATCTATTTTGCAGCGCTCAAACTGAGCGCACAATTTTCTGGATCACCACGCATTCGCTCGTGAAGACGATCGGGAGTCAACAGCTTCCTATAATCCCCAATCATTGCAATATTTTGCAATACATTAATCCACCAACTAATTTTCTGATAAGCTCTTATTATTAGTTTAATCACATTAAAAGATATTTTTATGAAAAATATATATACATTATTTTTGCTTACTTCAGTAATAATAGTCAGTATCGCTATTTTTATTTTTTGCAAAAAAAGTTCAAAAACCGGGACTGTGATTGTTCTAAATGGAACGGGATCATCGGGAAAAACATCAATTAGTAAGTTGTTGCAAAAGCAGTTACAGGATTCGGTTACACTTTCAATTGATGATATCTTATGGCCAGCATTTAAGAAAGAAGCGCAAGATCTTGCATTGATTAATCCGCAAATGAGCAAGGAACAGATAGAGCAGATCATTATCGAAAATGTTAATGTGCTATCTCCTAAGGTTCAGTGGTTGATGGTATTGCAGCAGTTATATGATCAGGCAAGATTCTTAGCACGTACACATCAATACGTTATTTTAGATACAGTTTTTGGTATTGTGGATCGTAAAGATTATGACTATTTTGTGCAGCAAATGCAGGGGCTTACATCGCTTGTCGTACTCGTGTACTGTGATCCATTACATCTTGCGCATCATATTGTAGCGCGGAACGCCGGTGCAAAAAAAGAGGAAATGCGTGACATGCTTGTGCATATGCGCGGGTTTGAAGCTATGTATGCACCAGCAACTCTAGAAGATGTGGTTGTTGAGACAGTAACTAAGCAGGACGTGGAGTACGCGTTACGGTTTGTACATGATAGTTTGCCTGAAATGGGTAAATCGCAAGCACAAGTGGAACAACAAGTTGCAGAAGTACGAGATCTCTATTTTAAAACCTTTTTTCCTGATGACATGCATGAAGTTCAGATCGCATCGCGATTTGCTTTTGACATGTTTGTTAATACAGGCAATCTTTCATCGCAAGAGTGCGTACAGTTGATTTTAAGTAAAAGTAATCATCAAAATTTATAACATGGATTTGGTATGAATAAAAAACTATTTTTGATGTTGATTTCCATTCCAGGAATTATTTCTTTATTGCCTAAATTAACGCAAGCATATGAGGGAATCATTGCGCTTGCTGAGTATCAAAACCTTTCATATGAAAAATTTATCATAGCAGCTTTGGTGCAGACAGCGTTGCTTGTTCTAGGATCTGTTTTTTTAGGAAGTTGGGCAACTCAAAAAATTGGATGGTATGATCCTATTTTAGATGGCATTGAAAATAATAATATGCAGCAAATAAAACAAGGGATAGTGACATCGGTTATTCCTAGTCTGCAGTATATCATTCCGGCAGCGCTTCTTTTTATTGTGATGATACATCTTTTTCTGTTCCCTTGGCTTGATGCTAATGTGCTTGCACAGATTAACGATTTTTCTCTACCCATATTAATGACCCGTATTTTTTACGGTGGGATAGTTGAAGAAATTATGTTGCGTTGGGCAATCTTGAGTTTGTTTGTTGCGATAGGTTTTAAAATTTTTGCATCTGATCGACAAGCTGCATGGTGGGCTGCAATAATTATTGCAGCCTTTGTTTTTGGTGGCGGCCATTTGCCGAATTATCTTGCCACAACGAACGATCCAACCGTTTCTCAGATGCTTTTGATTATTAAAGCGAATATGATACCAGGAATATTTTTTGGATGGATTTTCAAACGGTTCGGCTTAATCGCTGCAATGGTTGCCCATACGATGTTTCATTGTATCTGGTTTGCAGTTGTTTTAGTGTTGGCCTTAATTAAATAAATTATTTGCTGTGTCATATTATCGCTTTTTCTATGTTTTATACACGATAAAACGTTATGAGAGACGACGTTGTTTTTTTTCATTACCTGTATCGGTATCTTTTCTTTGTAAATAAGTAATTCCTGCGCCCAGAGCTGTAATTGGGGCTCCAATTTTAAACATAACGTTTCGGGCTGCTTTTGCTGTATCTTTATTGATTCCTGCTAGAATGATGTATTGTGGTGCGAGATGCCAAAAGCCAGCATGCAAGAGCGTTGTAGCGCCGATAACAAGAATAACATTGACGGTTGTGGCTTTAGAATTTATTGTCTTATCTGATTGTTTTTTATCTGTTCTCTTCTCTTCAGGCTTATCTTGTTTTTCAGGTGTTTGTTGAACAACAATAACTTTTGGTTTTTTTCGCCGCAGAAGTTGTCGTGCTGAAATACACTCGATGGAAGATGAAAATGTGCTGATCATGAGAACAAGGGAAAAAGATAATAAGCGTGACATGTGAACTCCTGTTTTATAAATTTAGAAAATGTTTAATTTGTTGTGCAATTGCATGGGCTGAATTTGTATCCGAGTTAACTTCTAAGTTATATGGCAAATTCCAATATACAGTGTCATAGTGGCTGCGTGCATGTCCTTTTGGAGATGTTGCGCGTGCAGTTTCACGTTCTTCAAGCCGGTCGAGCGGAATGGCAACTTTTACCCAGCAGGTTTTTATATCTTTGAGTTTGCATTGCAGATCTTCTATCCATTCTTTTTTATACGCAATGTAATCAACGATAATGTTGCATCCATTGTGTGCGTATGCAGCGATTGCGCTGTTCATTGCATATGCTACTTTGTCTCCTTGTTCACCAGTAAACAATGTTATGATGGCATTATCTGCAGAATCTTTGCTTGTGTCTACCCAGCGAATTGGGTTTTCAGTTTGCCAGAATGAGATATTTTCTAATGTAATGTCTGGCATTGGCTGATCAAAGAGATTGTCGATACCAAGTTTTAACCACAAATTGGGCATCATAAGATGTTGAAATTCTTTTTGAATAGAGCTTTTTCCAGCAGCTGATGGACCATTTAAAATGATTACGGTGCCCGTTGATTTAATTGGTTTACAATAAAACCAAAAGCTGACGATAGCGATTACTATAGCACTAACAACGAGTATTATTTGCATATTTTTCATATACGACCTTTATGTATTGTTTTGTTTAAATAATATTGTATTGCAAACTGGGGAATGCAGAAAATTAATAGAAATGTTGAAAAAACAAGCCACTGAAATAGTAAGAATATAATAACTTTAGTTTCAGTAACGGGACCAACGATGAGATGTTGTAAGTATTGAGCCACTTCTAAAAAAGCATCTTGCCTATGAAGAATAAAATATGTCATAGCGAGCATCAAAATTGGTACAAACATTGATAGTGTTATTGGTGTTACGATCGTTAAAAAAAACCATTTTAATGTAGTAGATAGTGAGTTTTGTTTTAAAACATGCATTACAAAATTGGTTATATATATATACCAAAATAAAATAGGAAATATCAAACTCACAGCGCGTATAGCCCAAGAATGATCCATGATTTTCCAAGTGTTTTCAAAAAAATGAGAGATTGTTATTTGAATGATAAAAGAGATATACGGAATGAGATACAAGAAGATGGTAGGGATATTTCCACCTCTATCGTTTATCTCTTTTTTTGTTTGGAAGACCCAATAAATAGTGTATAAAAAACCGGTTATTACAGAAAGCAGTATCATTACATAGATATTTCTGTGCTTAACATGCATTTTTATTCCTTTCGGCTGCAATAAAAGGTCTACTCGTTAGATACTAACTGCTGCATTAGGATTATATCAAAGTTTGGTTGTATTTCGACAAAATAGTGCAGTTGCCATGCCTGTGTTTTTTTAGCTTGTGGATTATCAGTTATATCCCATGGTGGATAGACTCGCATAGCTCGTTTGCCGCCACTATTATTTTGAGAGAGAAGTCCTTTTTGCCGAAGTATATTTTTTGGAAAAATAAACTGTCCAAAATGTTGTTGATTGCGAACGCTTATGATGAGTAAATCGAAGGAGTCGCTCATATCGTATGGCATGATAGGGCCATTATTAATGCGTTTCCAGAATGTAACAAATTGACCAATTTTTGTAGGAGTGATTTTTGCAACTCTAAACTTTATATGTTTGTTGTTGAGTTCAAAACCGCATGCACCATATTCTTGGCTTTCAGTTTCTTGTTTGTAGTTACTGTATGATAGCCCGATTGTTTTGTAAGCAAGGCTTTCAGCGGTCAGAAGATCAGGATGGATCGATGTGTGTAGTTGCATACTATTTCTTCAGAGCTTGCGGCTTTATTGTGTATTGATTAAAAGTTGTATGATCTCTACGATACCAATATCAGATGCGATCATAAGTGGTGTACGTCTATCCTCATCTTGAGCATGAACATTGGCGCCAGAATTGATCAGTAGCGTTATGATATCTATATTTTTTGATTTGACTGCGTGTATTAGTGGTGTTTGGCCCCATTGATCTGTGGTTTCTATATTGGCATGTTGTTCTATAAGAAATTTTACGGCTTCTAATTTTTTATATCTGACCGCCATTGCTAAAGCAGTTTGGCCGTTTAAGTTTTTATCTTCTAGGCTAACATTTAAATTAATTAAAAGTTTTAAAATATCTATATTTCCTGATATGGAGGCGCAACACATAAGTATAGTCTGTCCATCATCAACTCTAGCATGTATATTAGCTTGTTTTTCTATTAAAAGCCTTACTACATTTAGATGTCCACATTCAGCAGCGGTTATTAGAGCGGTAAATCCGGTTGAATCTTGAGCATTAATATCGGCGTGAGCCTTGATCAGCGATGACATAATAGGGAGATTTCCTATTGAGGCGGCAAGTATTAATGCGGTTCGACCGTCTTCATTGCGCGCATCAATAGTGGCATTGGCATCGATTAGTGAATGTACCGCTGTTAAGCATCCATTGGAAGCTGCAGTCATCAAAGGGGTAAATCCGCCTGTATCTTGAGCATTGATATCGGCGCCAGCTTTGATTAGTGATGCTATAATATTGGTGTTCCCTGTTGAAGCGGCGACTATTAATGCAGTTTCGCCTTGTGCATTGCGGGCATTAACATCGGCATTAGCATTTATGAGGGATCGTACGGCTGTTAAGTTCTCATTCCAGACTGCGAGAATCAAAGGGGTAATGTCGTTATTTTTAGCATTTTTCAGTTGTATAAATTTGTTGAGTGATTTTTCTATTGTTATAATGGCGACGCCTACTATAACGATAATAATTAGTATCCCATGTAGATTGTTCATATTAAATCTCTTTTGATTTCCCAGGAGTTATTATTGTTTAGTTTAAAATATACGATTTCTCCATTCTCGATTGCATGATAGGCAAGACCTAATAAATGGCATAACCGTTTATACACATCTCCATGAGAAACAATCAGTACAGGTGCAGGATAGACAAGTGCTTGGTTTATGCCGGTTTGTATTCGATGACAAAAGTCTTGTTCTGTTTCTGTTTGTCCGTTGATTGCTTGTAGTGCGTGCAGCGGCGTTTTGTCACAAGAAAGATTTGCTGTGGCAAGTAACATTGTTTCATATGTTCTGGCTAATGGGCTATAACATACTGTTGCAATGTTGTATTGCTCAACGAGTTGCCGCGCGTTTAATGCTTGTTCCTTACCAAGATGATTCAAGGCAATATCTTGGTGTCCCATATAAATTTGTTGTAGGTTGTGATCTGTTTGACCGTGACGGAGGAAATAAAATGACTGTAGGGCTATCATTGTGGATTCTTTTAAATCTGTGCTTTATGTAAACGAAATAGGTCAGATAACACTATAAAACCTATTTCGTATGAATTTTAATCTATAAGTTTTAGTATTTTGAAATTGATGCTTTGTCCAATAGGATTGCCCTGTCTATCTCTAAATTGAATTGGTGTTTCGGAAAAATATGCGTCAAGGAGTTCATCATAGGTAGTGATATTGGTAAAGCATTCGCTCAATGTGCAACGGTGTATGCATCCATATCCGCTTGAATATCCACGCGCTTGGATAATTTCATTTCGTTCAATATTGCTGATTATTGCAACATATCCAGGTGCCCAAATGAGATCACCTTCTTTGAGTGTATCATGCGTTTGTAGTGCTTGTTGTGCTAAGCCTAAGCCAATAGCAGTAGTTGTTTTATACGGAAATGATACGCCAGCCATTTGTGCCATGCGCATAACAAATTCTGAATTGTCGTATCCGGTGTATGGTTGTTCAATGTCATTTCTATGCCATACGCCATTCTCTTGGTAAAAATCATAATCAGTGGCGAAACGGATAAAACTACTACCACCCCACACGAATGGAATTACCGCATGTTCTGCACTCAGTGCTACGCGATCGATAAGATTTTGTGCAATAGTGACCATGAGATTGCGTGTCGCATCTTCATCTTGGTTTTTTTCAATAATCGCATCATGTTTTGGAATAAAATCAAAGAGCAGCTCATTGTTATGGTAATCAGCATACACAATTGCATATGCGTTATGCGTGTCTTGTTCTGGAAGATAGTTAAAGCGCGTACCGATTGAAAAATTGTTCCATGGATAGATGAGTACCACTGTTGGTTCTGCGCCATATGCAGGATTAGGAATTGCTTGCAGAAGGTGTTTATCAATATCAGTAAATAGTTGTATCTGATTTTGATAGAGCCAAAAGCTGTTCCGTGATTCTCCCGTGGTTTCATCAAATCCATATATTGCATTCGGGCAATAGACTTGAGCAAAGCTCAACGCTTGTGCGCTGCAGAAGATAATTTCATTGTAAAGCCCCTGATGAGCGCGCCGACATTTTTTGGTTTGAGGTGCAGCAGAAGGATGTAATGGAGGAGGAAAGCTGTTATGCATTTCTGCGATAGGATCGATAATTATTGCAAATCGTGGTTGAGGATCTTCATTTTCAGGAGAACCTGCATAGGTAATCATGCTTGTTGCCAGGAGTGCGCTGAGTAGCAAATAGGCGGATATTGTTGTTTGATATAATTTCATCCAATTCCCTTTACATTAAAGTAGTTTTGATTGTTTCTACTTACAACCAACACTACTCAATTTTTTTGAAAAAGTCATGGAGAATGATGTGCAAGAGATAACTAAAATCTCTACGTTATATCAGCATGCGCTTATTTTAAAAATGAGCGCATGCTGATATAAAAAATTTACTGGCCTTTCCAGGTTACAAAAAAAGATTTTTTGTCTGGTAATAACGGAGAAGTAACCGCTTTGAGTCCACCTTTAGGTGTTACCATTGTTAAAGCAATATTAGGGAATAATCCTATGCCATTAGTAACGCCATTAATGGTTGCCGTGCAGTTGTTAAGATGGCCTACACCGAAATTTGCGAGTGGTAGGATGCCATTATAATACGGAGCTTCTACAATCCATTCAGCGGAACTTCTTAAAGCAGTTCTTAATGTTGTGTATTGAGTTGGTATCGAAACATATTTCTGCTCAGTATCATTATATAAATGCATAGTGAAAATGCCATTTCCCGAGTATACAATTGTTGCACTAATTATATCTCCTGCACGCAGAGGGAATCCTCCAATGCTGTAACTACCTCCTGGATACATTTCAAACCATGCATAACTTTCTAGCGCTCCACTTGACCAATCATGTGCAGTGCCGAGTTGCTCAACCGTTGGACTTGTATAACCATCTATACCTATCCAGAAAGCTGAGTAACTATTATTTCTAGATGCAATGATTGAAGGGACTACCCATGATCCGGTCACTGCAGAAACAGAATTTTTTGCGGGATTATTTATGTTTGATACTGCTACATAACCACTCCAGTTTGTACTTGATTCTACAACGGTTCCTGATCGCATACGTGAACTGATCTTTGGACCAGGTATATGTATATGAGAGTCTCGTGCTAATTTTTCAGTTATTGGATGTACTGTGCATTCAATATGGGTGTAGGTTTCTTGTTTTATATCATGTATCGTTGTGTTGCATAGTAGATTGCCTGTAATAGACAGTACAATAAATAAACTATGTATTAAAAACTGGTGCTTCATATCTCACTCCGCCTTATCGATTTTTTAAAAATATATAATTTTTATCATGATCATGAATTAACACGTTACAAGAAGAGAGTCAATACAGATTAAGGAGAATTCTTTTTTTTATAAGAACCAGCTGCAAGTTGTCTGCTGGTTGATCGTGACAAAAAAACAAAATGGTTCTGTGTTAATCATTGTTTTTTCTTGAAAAAATAGATTTATATAGTTTATATACTATGTATTACGTTATTGTTTTTTGATTGAAATAAAACAAGTCATGTATCAGAGAATAATTATGAAAAATTCTTTTTTTAGTCAGTATATAAAGCCGCATCGATGGGCAATCCTTATTGCTTCTTTTAGCTCGATATTAAATAAATTGTGCGATATTGTTCCTGAGGTATTAATTGGTGTTGCAATCGATGTTATTGTTAAGCAAGATGCATCGATTATTGCCTATTTAGGCGTATCTGATCCGTTTACACAATTGTATGTGGTGGGAGCTCTAGTTTCAATTTTTTGGATTTTAGAATCGATATTTGAGTATGTACATCTTGTGTTGTGGCGGAAAATTGCCCAAGATATTCAGCACTCACTACGGCTTGATACGTACAATCATATACAACAACTTGAAATGTCTTATTTCGAAAATAAAACAACGGGAGGTCTTACCGCAATTCTTAATGCCGATATTAATCAATTGGAACAGTGTTTAAGTGAAGGGCCTAACGCATTCATACAATTGTGTGTAAATGTTATTGCAATGGGGGGTATATTTTTTTATATCTCTCCATCGCTGGCAGTAGTGACAATAATACCGATTCCATTTGTGGTTGTAATGGCATTTTTCTTTCAAAAAGTATTGGCGCGTCGATATGCAATTGTGCGAGATCATATTGAAAAGTTAAACAGTCATATTAGTAATCGGTTGTTTGGTATGACTACCATTAAAAGTTATACAGCCGAAGAATATGAGCTTGCTGCTTTGAGCAGAGAAAGTGTTGCCTATACAAACGCTAATCATGCGGCGAGTAATATTAGCGCATTGTATATACCAATCGTCCGGATGGGGATATTATGTGGCTTTGTAGCGTCGCTTGTTATTGGAGGAACTGCCGCTTTGCAAGGATCAATATCCTTGAGCGAATATAGTATTCTCGTATTTTTAACCCAGCGTTTTTTATGGCCATTTACCACATTAACTACGATTACTGATATGTATGAACGGGCAATGGCGTCTTTGCGTAAAATTAAAGACATCTTGCATCATCCGATTGGTATTAAAGATGCTATGCATACCTATCCACAGAGTAAATTGATAGAACCGTATATTGTATTTGATGAAGTGGCATTTGTGTATCCAAATGGAACCCAGCTGTATCATAATCTTTCATTTGTTATACCAAAAAATAAAACGGTGGCATTTGTTGGTACAACGGGATCCGGTAAAAGTTCTATTGTCAAACTATTATTACGATTTTATGAGATGACCGGAGGAGCTATACGTATTGAAAATGTGAGCATTAGTGATATAAAACTGCATGATTTGCGTGCGCATATTGGTCTTGTAAGCCAGGATTTGTATCTTATCAATGGATCAGTAAGAGAAAATATAGCATATGGTATGACACACGTGTCAGATGCAGAGATTATACGAGTTGCCAAAATGGCAGAAGTGCATGAATTTATAATGAGTGTGCCCGGCGATTATGATTTTATAGTTGGTGAAAATGGTAAAAATTTATCTGGGGGTCAGCGACAAAGAATTGCTATAGCAAGAGCTCTGCTTAAAAATCCGTCAATTTTAATATTTGATGAAGCAACATCAGCACTGGATAATGAAACTGAAGCGGCAATTCGGGATTCTCTTGAAACGCTTGCTAATAAAAAAACGATTATTATCATCGCTCATAAGCTTTCAACAATACGTAACGCAGATACCATATTCGTACTGGAAAAAGGTGCAATACTAGAATCTGGCACACATAGTGATCTGGTGCAAAAGAACGGTACATATGCAAAGTTATGGCGATTGCAAACGGGGGCATAACTGTATTCGTGTTTATAGTGGATTAAAAATTTTAAAAAAGTAGGTAGATGTTATGCACGTAAAAAATACGATTAAAAAACGCTCGCTGTTACAACGACTGTATGATGGGATAAAAAAAGAATTCAGAGCATTAGGGCCTGGGTTTATAACAGGATCTGCTGATAATGATCCATCGGGTATAGGAACCTATTCACTTGCAGGAGCAAAATACGGACCCCTCATGTTATGGTTATTGCCGTTTCAATTGCCACTGATGTATGCAGTGCAGATTATGAGCGCGCGTATTGGATTGGTAACGGGCAAAGGGCTTGCTGCAAACATGAAAGATTATTTTCCAAAACCGATTTTATATAGCGCGATTGCAATTTTAGTGATTGCCAACACCATTAATATTGGTGCAGATATTTCTATTATGGCAGCGTCAATGCAACTAGTCTTTGGATACCAGATCTATTTTTGGGCTATTTTTACCACCCTGATTATGATTGCATTAGAGATTTTTGTTTCGTATCGTACCTATTCAAGATTACTTTTGTTTCTTTCTAGTTTTTTAATTGCGTATATTATCACTGGTTTATTGACCACCGATGATTGGGGGAAGGTGATTCAGCATACGTTTACGCCTTATATCCAATGTGATAAAGAATTTTTATTGATAGCAGCGGGTTTTGTCGGTACCACCATTTCTCCCTATCTTTTTTTCTGGCAAGCATCGCAAGAAATAGAAGAAAAACTTGACCACAAAACAGAAGATGAAATTAAGGAGTTGATAGAGAAAATGCCAAAAGATACTTGGATTGGTATGTTTTTTTCTCAGTTTGTTGCGTTGTTTATTGTACTTACTTGTTATAGTGCGTTGCATAAAAATGGCATTACTACTATTGATTCAGCATATGATGCAGCAATTGCCTTGCAGCCATTTGCAGGAAAATTTGCGTATATTATTTTTTCTGTCGGCATCATAGGAGCAGGGCTTTTAGGGATTCCAATTCTTGCAGGTGCATCAGCATATGCGTTAGCCGAAATTTTTGATTATCCAAGAAGCTTGGCACACAAATTTCATCAAGCTAAATTTTTTTACGGCGTTATTGCAATTTCAACATTGTTGGGATTGTGTATTAACTTTATGGGGATTAATCCGATTCAGGCCTTGTTGTATGCAGCGATTGTTAACTGTTTCGCAGCGGTACCGTTTATTCTGTTTTTACTGATTTTGGCAAATAAAAAAGAGTTAATGGGGGAATTTAGCAATGGATATGGGATTAACTTTTTGGGCATTGTAACGTTTTTTTTGATGACTACAGCGGCATTATTGCCATTGTGGTGTAGGTGAAGAGATTGGGAGCGATTCATTGTTCCCTGAGTATTTAGCACGCCGTGTGTTTTTTAATCGACTGACGCTGTTTGCACTTTTTGTTTTTCTCGTTCAGCTTTTCTTCTTTCGAATGTTTTTTCTAAAATTATTTGAGCGATTTTGGACTCACTAATGCCAGGTTCTAATATAAATGGCCGTATGAGTTCTCCGTGCTCATTGACATACGCTTCCATGCGATAATTTTTGCACAGGCCATTTGTTTCTTGTTCAAGTTGTGTGACAAGTTTAGGAAAGTGTGTGGCAACCGCGCTGAGGACGTGTGGATTTGCTGCAAGATATTTAACAAAAGTATACATCACTTCTTCTGCTTGATCGCCAGAGGTTCCATTAGGCAGTTCATCAGTTGCAATAAACATACATTCATTATCTTTGAGCGCATCCGCCTCAAACATTAAATCGACAATGCGATCTGCTTCTGCTTGAAATTGCGAAACACCCTTTGCGGTGTTATCGATGGTTTTTAAAGAGGCATTGATTGATGTAAATGGTGTGATGGTAAGGCTGGCAGCGGGTGCAATACAACAGGTTTGTGCAAGAAGAATTGCACATAATATTGCTTTTAATGCAGTGGATTTTCCGCCCGTATTTGCACCAGTTAAAACGATATTGGTGGCATTGCGGCAATCATCTACTCCCCCAAAAGTGATATTGTTTGGTATTGCATGCTCAGCGGTTACAATTGGATTCCAAAAACCATTGAGTTCTAGATATGGATAATCCTGTTGTGTGTAGGTAACAAACGAATAGCCGACCGATTTGTTTTTTGATCCTTTTATGAGTCTTGCAAGCGAAAGTAACGCATCCAGTTCTCCAATGGTTTTCATGAACGGAATAAAATCTTCTCTGCAACCTACCATTAAATGACCAGCAGCAAGTATTCTTCCGGCTGATGAAAAATATGATGCTTTTCCTGTAAACGTATTGCTACTGAGTAATTGTAGTAGTTGTTTATAATTTTTAGATTTCTGAGCAGAAGTGGCAGGGGCAATTATAAGATTAAGTTTTGTATTACTATGAGTAATGTTTTTTATTTTTTGAACAATATCTAGTAGGGTTCTCACGCCCATTACATTAGTTTGTAACTCTTTAATTTTGTCTGCACTTGCTTTAGCAAGGCTTATGAACAATGTACCACCAAGTAAGCCAAATAGCGCTTGTATCCCTTCATATGCGTGATGTATTGTGATGGAACGTGAGCGTCTTAAAGATTGAATAATGTTGTGAGCAGCCCTTCCAGGTATAAGAGTAAGACTTACTAGGCCTGTTAGCGCTGTATGGCATTGAACATAACGGGTAAATAGTTCTAAAAAAACGACATTCTGACGGCCAATATCAGGGTACAGTTGTTTGGAGGCAGTATCTTGATGTTCATAATTATTTAGTATGGCGGTCTCTACCTGTTTTATTTGATCAACGAGAGCCAAAAGCTCGTTCATTAACGCTTCATTTTCCACAAGTAATCGGATTGTATCTTGTTGTTTTTTTAGTATGGCAATATCACTGCTTGGTTGTACGAGCATGGCAGCCAATGCTGCACGGCCAAAAACGGTTTGTGTACGATCAATAGCAGAGAAAAAATGTTTCGAGTGATCTTCATTTCCTTGCGTGAAAAATAGTTCTAAATTTTTTATGAAGGTACGCATTTCTCTGTTTTTTGCAGGCGTAACGTTATAGAGCGGTTCTTCTGCTATAAGAAGCGTATAAAATTTTTGTAATTTTTCACGATCAGATGGTTCTGTTTTTTTATCAGGATCTTTTTCTTTAGGTTTTTCGGTGGTAGTGACTCCGTATGATGTAAGAAGGAGCTCGGCAATAGTTTGATGGGTGATAGGGGCTTGTTCCAGTTGTTGTCCTTGTTCTGCTGCAGTTGGGGCAAGGGTAAACACAATACTATTAAAGAATGTGCAGATAATAAGATGTAAAATAAAAAAGAAGTGATTTGTTTGTTGCTTCATCATGCTCTCGCGTGAAAAATGAGTACAGTTTATAAAAAAAAGAGAGCGACTGTGTGTTTATCGCTCTGCTCTTTTTTGTTTTACTTTATCGATTCTATGCATTCTTTATGGCTGTTTGTACAATATGACTGCCAATATGGTATCGGTTAATGCCCGGTTCTAGAATGAATGGTCGCACCACTTCCTCTTGCTCATTGATGTATGCTTCCATGCGATAGTTTTGACTCAACCCGTTTGTTTCTTTTTCTAAGTTGGTCGCACGGTCAGTATGTGTTGCGGTCATATGAAGTAGGTTTAGGCATTCCAGAAGATATTGAATACATTTATAGGTTTCTTCATCCGCTGTACGTGCTGCAAGGCCATGGAATAGTTCATCATTAATCACGATTCCGAACTCTTTATTTTTTAATGCGCGTGCATGCTTTATCAAGAATGCAATTCGTTCTGCTTCTGCCTGAGAAAGTGATTTTCCAGCGGTAATGCTATCTATAATGTTGAGCGATGAGCCAATGTATGCAAATGGTGTTAAAGCCACCTGCTGCGCAGCGGCGATACCACAGGTGTGTGCAAGTAGCGTAGAAAAGAGAATCGCTTTTAATGCAGTTGATTTACCACCAGTATTTGTGCCGGTAAGCACAATCCCACGCGGGCCGTTAGCATTTTCGGTATTACCCATGGTGAGGCTGTTAGGTACTGCATGATCTGCACCAACGAGTGGATTCCAAAAATTAGTAAGTTGTAGGTACGGTGTGTCTTGATCCATGTAAGTAACGAAACAATACTGTACTGGTTTGTTTTTTGATTCATTCACGAGCTTTGCAAGAGATACCAGTGCATCAATTTCTCCCACAGCGTGCATGTATTTAGTAAATTCTTGCTTGCAGCTTTGGAGTAATGTGTGTGCTGCCAGTACTCTTCCTGAACAAGAAAAGAATGATGCTGATCCAGTAAAGGTGTTTTTTTGTAACATTGTAGCGAGGTGCAAGAAGTTTTTAGATCCTTTTCGGAAGCTTTTTTGTGTTAAACCTTTTGTTAGTTCTGGATGTTTTTTTTCTAACGCGTGTGTTTTTTCTACTGCTTGTACGATTGATCCCATGCCGATTAGGTTTGTTTGCATATAATTAGTAAGGTGTGCATCCAACCGAGGCACTTTGAGTAGTTCTGCTTGTGCTTTTGCAGTCAAGTAGACATACAGTGCAGCGGCGCCGTGTGCACCAGCTACCATGAGGTAAAACAGTTTTGAATGCTTTTGTACATCGGTGAGCGATCTCATAGTGCCGGCATATTTTGATGTAAGGAGTTTTGCCACTTCCATAATTTTTGAAATTGGCGGAGTTGGGCATAAATCGGTTTCAACAGCATATTGCGTGGCAGCATTAGTAGCTTTCAGTCCTAACCAAATATAAATCGGGTAACTGAGTAGTTTGCATGATGAAAACATAGAATAGGCAGTGTTTAGGTTCCCTAAGCGAGTGTAAACTTCAAGTGGCGCAGTGCGTGTACTAAAAAATTTTGAAAAAGCTTTTGGATACAAATTTTTGATTAATGATGTAATAACATCATGCTCTTTGTTCCAGTTATTAAATAGAGCGGATGTTGATTTTTTTACGTGAGCAATGAATGTTGATAATTCGTCCATCAAAGCGGGATTTTCTGCAATTGTTCTAACCGCATTTTGACGTTTTTGCAATAGCTCAATGTTATTAGTAGGTTGTGCAAGCCAAGCCGCAAGCTCTGCACGACCAAACACTGTTTGTGTGCGGTCTATGCAAGAGAAAAGATGATTTGTGTGATCATTGCTATCAGTTGCGTAAAACAGTTCTAAATCTTTAATAAGGGTGCGCACTGTTTGATAGTTTATTGTAGGAGAGAGCGTTTCTTCTCCAATGAGAGAGTATAGTTGTTGCAATGCTTCTTTGTCACAAAGCTGAGGGATATTAAAATCAATTGTTTGATCTTTGGGGTCATTATTTTCTGTTTCTGTGGATGAAGCGGTGTTGTTGATAATGCCGTACGAAGCAAGCAACTGTTCGCCAATTTCTGCGTAGGTTATGGGTGATTGTATATCTAATGTTATTTGTTCTGTTGTGCCCTTTGCTCCTTCAGCGTAGGAGGATGGCTTGATAGCAAATGCAACGTTGCTAAAAATTAGGCTAACAAGGTTTAATTTTAATACTGTTCGTAGAATGTTTTTTTTCATAAATTTCTCTATATATGATGGTCTTTAGAAATATATAGTGTTCACGATAGTAGTTCTTGTTAGCTAAGATAACAGTTTTCAAATCAGGAAACTAACATTTTTTATACTGCCAGGGAGCGGTTTTAAATCGCTCCCTGTTGTTCTTTATTATGCTGCTTGTGCTATTGCGTTACCTACAATATTGCTTGCGATATCGTATCGGTTGATGCCCGGTTCAAGAATGTATGGTGTCGTGATGCTGCTATCTTCGTGAATGATTGCTTCCATGCGATAGTTCTTGCTCATTCCGTTTGTTTCTTGCTCAAGGTTGGTTGCTCGTTTTGTATGGGTTGCAATTAAACTTACTGTATTTGGGCAATCAATGAGCCGTTGGATGCATTTGTATGTTTCTTCATTTGCAGCTTCTGCTGAAAGGCCTCTAAATAGTTCGTCTCCAACGATTAAAGCCTTTTCATCAGTTTTAAGTGTATGAGCATCATTAATAAGCATTGCAACACGATCGGCTTCCGCTTGCCCCTGTGATTTACCGCCGGCGGTGTTATCAACAATATTAAGCGATGAGTTTACGTATGCAAATGGAGTCATTACCAGATCTTTTGCGAATGCTATACCGCATGTTTGAGCAAGAAAGATATCAGTCAGAATGGCTTTTAATGCAGTTGATTTACCACCGGTATTTGCACCAGTCAAAATGATATTGCATGTATAGCCTGGGTTGCCATCGAGTGAGCCAAGTTCTAAGTTATTGGCTACCGCAGTTTCTGGATTTACTAATGGGTTCCAGAAGCCAGTCAGGTTGATGTATGGTGTATCTTGTTGCACGTATCGTACAAATGTTAATCCGTTTGGTTTGCCTTCAAATTCTTTCATGAGTATTGCCAATGAAAGCAATGCATCAATTTCTCCAATCGCTTTCATGTATTTCGTGAACTCATTTCTGCATTCATTCATCAGGGCGTGTGCAGCAAAAACTTTTCCGGTGAGAGAAAAGAACGAAGCTTGGCCTTTGAAGGTATTGGTTTGAAGCATCTTATTAAGACGCATATAGTCAGCTGAGCCAGTATTGAAGTCTTTGTACATCAAACTATCTGCTAAGGCAGGATGTTTTTCTGCAATGGAATGTATTTTATGGGTATTGCGTACCAGTGTTCCCATTCCAATCAGTTTTGTGTGTACATAGTTTGCAATGTTATTGTATATTTGTGTGGCTTGAAATATCGCTTTGATTTGGGAGAGGCTGTAGAGTATGTAAGCTGCTGCTAAAGCATGTGCTGCAGCGACTGCAATATATTTTGCTTTGGGCGTATCAACAGAGCGTAGTTGTTTCATGAATGCGACATATTCTTTCGGAAGCTGCTTAATTTCTTTCCCCAGTTCTGATAAAGATGGGGCATCTGCCTTTTGCCCAAAGGCTTCCGCTATAGCAGCGGCGACGTTAGATCCTGCCCAATATCCAAAAAGTTGGGGTATTGCAGGTAAATTGAAGAACATTGCAGTAGCTAGTCCGAGATTGCTCAATCGGGTGTATGCCTCTAATGCGGCAGGATTTTTTTCGTACTTTTTAATGTAAAAGCTATCGATCAGAAATTTTGTGGTTTCATTTTCGGCAATCCAATTACTGAACATTATAGATGTTGCCCGTTCTGCTTGTGCAACCAGTGCTGAACATTCGTTCATGAGACTTTCATCATTAATTAAGGCTTGAATAGCTTGTTGGCGGTTTTGTAACACAGTGATGTCGGTTGTTGGCTGGGTTAGCCAGGCAGCAAGTTCTGCTTGGCCAAAGCAGGTTTGTGTGCGATTAATACGAGAAAATGTGTGGTTTGCATGGTTTGCTGCGTCTGATGAATGATACACTTCCAAATCTTTTATAACAGTTCGTGTTGCTCGATTGTTTTTTGGTAACATTGGGATTGCAGATGGGTTTTGGATTTCTTGTTGTCTCAGGATGTCGTATAGCTTCTGCAGCTTTTCTTGATCAGATATTTCTTTGACTGTTGGGTTAAGCTTTTGATCAAGGCTCAGTTCTTGTGGTGTTGTTGGTGCGTTACTCACAATACCATATGATGCAAGAAGTTGTTCGCCAATTTCTGCATAGGTAATGGGAGCTTGTGCTTTTTGCAGTGCGATTTCTCCAGGAGTTAGTGCGCATGCAAAGCTGTTTAAAAATAGAGAAAGGACATTGATTGTGAGAATGCCTTTTATTTTGTGTTGATGTGCTCGTGCGCGTAAATTCATCGGTTCCCCTAATATGGACATAGAATGTTTTTATACCTCGTTATGCTTCAGATGCTTGCCATTTGATTGTCACGTGATGCGGCAATAATTCATCTTGTAATCATTGTTGGTGCAGTTCTGTATGCATAATTTGTAATAATGTATGCTATTTTTTCTTGATTGCAAGGGGTATGTGTTATCTATGCCTGATATTTTTGATTGTGCATTATGAGCTGTAGATTTAAAGAATTAAGGCGCTTTTTCATAAAACGACAAAAAGAATATAATATTTGTGGGTTTGTGCCTGGGTGGGGTAGGAAAGTTATCATAAGATTTTATATAAAACTGGCACCTTTCAAATAATTTTTGTAGAAGATAATAGGTGATACGCGGTTGTGTATCATTTGTCGTTTTAACCCATTTTTTCAAAGGAGTAGTATGAAGTATATGTTGTACTTGGCGTTGGGAGTAGCTCTTGGTGCTTTTGGGCTGTGTTATTTTAAAAAGCCGCATTGTGTTATGAATGAGCAACATTGTGCCTTACGTCGGGGAATGGATAAATTATGGATGGAGCATGTGGTTTGGACCCGTCAATTTATCGTTTCGTCTGTTGCAGGTCTTGCTGATGCTGGTGTGGCAGCTGAGCGGTTACTGAAAAATCAGGATGATATTGGAGCTGCGATTGTGCCATTTTATGGAGCAGATGCAGGTAATCAGCTAGCGACATTGTTAAAAGACCATATTAATATTGCGGCTGAAATTGTAAAAGCAGCACTTGCTAAAGATGATGCAACGGTAAAAGAGTTGGATGCAAAATGGCATACCAATGCATCTGATATTGCAGCATTCTTAAGCAAAGCGAATCCATATTGGACCACTGAGGCGCTTACGAGCATGCTTAATGAACATTTGACCCTAACAACACAAGAGTTGTTTTTGCGCATAAAGGGTGATTGGAAGGCAGATGTTGGAAATTATGATGCTGTTATCACACAAGCGCTTATGATGGGTAAAGATCTGGCTGATGGCATTGTGGCACAGTTCCCTAAGCAGTTCTAAATCTTAGAACGAGTAAAGGCAGAAGGGCGTGGGATTGTTCTCACGCCTCTTTCTTTAAGTCGGATAAATTTTTAATCAAAATCAATATCTTTTTTTCGTGTCTTTTTTACCGAGCTGCGTACTTTTTTGGCGCGCAGTCGAGATTCTACAATTGATTGTGGGATTTTTGTTTTATGGCGTTTTTTGGGTACATGGAGCGCTTTGCGTATTCTATGCGCAAGTTCAAGGAGCGCTGCCTGTTTATTATGCTGCTGACTGCGGGATGAGCTGTTGTGAATTACAATTTCTCCTTCGGTGGTAACCTGCGACTGTAGCTTTTGTAAAACAACTTGCTTTTGCTCATAGGTCAGTGCTGTTGTGGTGCGGATATTCCAGCGGACAGTGATGCGACTTTCTGTTTTATTAACATGTTGTCCCCCCGGACCACCGGACTTGCTGCTGGCGATATCCAGTTCGTGCGCAGGAATGATAATGCCATCTTTAACTGATAAATCGTCTTTCATACTATTTCCTTTTTTAATATTGGTTTTTGTAGTTGCTATGGCATAATTGTTTTTATATTACTATTTTTCCATTACTACTGTATAAAGTTGTTATTTTTAGTTTGTAGATTCTCGATAAGAGGTATGTTTGTATTATGACTCATGCATCATATGGAAAATTATCAGCGCTCTATTACGACGTAACGCAGCACTATGCATCCGAGCAAGAAGTTGATTTTTATGCGGACTTTCTTGATGGGCATCCAGGTAGGGTACTGGAGGCGATGTCTGGATCAGGACGGCTGCAGTTGCCGCTAATGCAGCGTGGATATGTTGTGGATGGGGTTGATGCTTCTGAGCATATGTTGGGCCGTTGTCGTCAGCGAGCGGTGGTATTAGGGTTGCAACCGGAGCTGCATTCACAGTTATTACAAGATTTATCACTTACTCATCGATATGCGGTTGCTATCATTGCTTTTGGATCCTTGCAATTGATTGCGGATCGTGCGGTTATTTTGCAGGCACTTAAAAAAATACATGCGCATATGGAGCCATTCGGCGATGTATTGATTGATTGTTTTATTCCTGACCGTGCCAGTGTCGTTCCGAGAAAACGGTCGATTCGTCTTGATGATCACACTATCATTTCTTTGATAACGCGGTCTGTTTTTGATGATCAGAATCAATCAGTAGATTCATTTCGCGTATATGAGCTTACGGTTGATGGTGTGGTTCAAGAGCGAGAAGATGAGTTGATTCAGTTGGTTTGGTACAATGATGAACAATGGAGGGGGCTGTTGCGGCACGCAGGATTTGAAATCGTGAACATACACGAAACGCCGTTTTATGCAGCGGGGCCATCACAGGTGATACATGCCAAAGCGGTGTAGTTCAATGATAGGGTTTGGTCTTTTTTAAAAGATATCTTTAGGATCTTTTCCCATTAATGCAAATAAATGCGCTAAGCTTGAAAGCCTTAAATTCGCTTCACCACGTTGTATTTTTGCAACTTGAGAAGGGCTGATATCTAATAATCGAACCAATTCATTAAAACCTATTTTATTTTTTTTCATATAATCAGCAGTCATATCTGCAAGCATGCGTTGAAAAGATTCAAGTATTTTTATTTCACGTTGCGCTTGCTGTTTGATATCTGCAATCTCATTTTTATCAAGCCGTTTTTCAAGATATGTTTGAAAGCTTTTTGTTTTCATTGTTTATTCCTTTTTATACTCTGCCAATCGTCCACGAGCGATTAAAATGTCCTTTTCTTGACTGTTTTTGTCCCCAGCGGCAAGTAAAATTATTATATATTTTTTCAGAAAGCCATAATAAACACGGTATCCGTATTTGCGTTCTCTTAGTTCAAATAGCCCCTTTCCCAGGGCTTTGCTGTGTGGCAGTTTTAGCATATTGCCAGCCAGCAAAGCATGTGAATTTCTTTAGAAACAGATTTAAGTTGTTCGTCGGTCAACTTATCCAACCATTTTTCAACAGGACTTTTACCAGCTTCAGCATCCCAGTACTCTATCTGCCACTGCATCGTTAATTACATCCTTTAAAAAATCAACCCACTCTTTCCTAGTGTACTACTATATAAAGAAGTGATCAATAGGTGTATTGTATGATGGCATTTGATTATTAATCAACAGTTTTCAGGATTTGAAATCGTGAACATATATGAAGCGCCGTTTTATGCAGCGGGGCCATCACAGATGATACATGTGAGAAAGGTGTAGGTTTTATTTTTTCATATAATCAGCAATCGTCTTCCTTTCATGGTGCATATGAAATAAGAGACTACAAAATATAGCCTCTTATTTCATACAAAATTAAAAATCTAAACTTTTATAATTTACTTTTTTTAGCCGGTTTACCTTGTTTTCTCTGCAATTCTTGTAAATATGCAATAACACCCATAAATGCTTTTCCTGGGTTAAATGGTAAATCCAACCCTATCTCAGTTATGCGCATAGAATGGGCTATCTTTTTTTCAGTCATAATTTTTTCAACATCAAATGTTGCTCCTTCTTGCAACAAAAATTGTACCATGTTTAAGTTGCCATCCATAGCAGCGATCATTAATGGTGTCACTTCGTATTTATCTGGATCTTCGATGCTAAGCCCAGCCTCTTTTAGAAGCTTTATAACTGCTATGTATTCTGATTCTCTAAATCCATGCTCTGAACCTATCACTGCATACATCAATGCTGTTCTGTGTTTGTCATCATACGCATGCACATCCGCGCCATGACGCACCAAAAATTGTACAACGTTTAACAATCCTAATTTAGCTGCTTCCATCAGCGGAGTTGTTTCAGAATAACCAGCGGCAACATTAATTCTTGCTCCGTGCTTTACCAAGTATTCTATGATCCTCAGATCTCTAAGAGCTGCGGCAGCCAATATTGGCTCTCCTTCTCTCATATATCCCTCATTTACATCTGCACCATATTTTTCTACAAAAAACCGTACGAAATCAAAATTTCCATTTTGAATCGCAATCATTAGTCCTTTTCGCGCTTCTTTAGCGTCCACCCGAGCACCATGTTGTATCAGAAATAGTACAACGTCCATTTTGCCACGAGAAACTGCATATAATAATGGAGTTTGTCCATAATCGTTACTTTCATCAAGAATCTCTGTATTCACTAAAAATTTCTTAATCCAGGTAACTGCATCAGCATGATCAATTGCTTCAAATATATCCAATGGTGTAACCATTTTTTCAATAGTGTATTGTATTTCTTGCTGCTCTGTAGGGTCAATAGCTCGCACTGGTGGGATTGGCGGTACAACAGTCTCAATAGAGATATTTTTTTTCCTCGGTGGTGCTTCCACAACATAGTGAGAAAGAGAACCTTCAAGAACCTTCTCTGCAAATATAGCCTCTGCTATTTTTTTAACACGATTCTTGTATTGCTGTAACTGCTCTGCCGATAGTGTAGTAAATCTAAACACTCTCAGTCCCATGCTCGGATTTAAGAGTGGTCCTGTTTTTGAAAAGAAGAGTCTTAACTGGATATCTTCTGGAGCCTTAATCTTATTGATCTGTGTCTGCAAAATCTCTAAAATTGGTCTGCTTTCTGTGTACCGCATGCGTTTGTTATCATAGCCATCCAAAATTGGATTATTATTTGTATCAAGAATATGCTCTTTTACTGGAACGCCCCACGCTTTTGAAAGATATGCACATGTATTCACTAAATCTTTTGGTATAAAAATTTGTAAAAGGTCTCCTGTATTTGCGCGAAGTTCTTTGGCAACATCAAGTAGCTTTTGAATGTACTCTGGATTAAATTCATACCGCTCAAAAATTTTACTAAACACGCTTCTAATATAATCCACTCCACTGCGATTTTTCATAAAATAATCCCAAGTGCATTCGCCTGACCATCGATAGTTGCTAAACAATGTTGAGTTTGTTGATAAAAGAAGTTGTGCAATATCTGGCCTATTATCATTGAGCTGCCCTTCGCCGCTAACAAATGGATTGGGAATGCCAAAACTATCTAAATAATCATTAACAGTGGAAACGTCTGATCCATCGCCCCAAAAGCGAAGATATTCAAAATCTGAACGTAATGGCCTTTTATGAACAAAGCCATATACATGTCTGAGAAATTCAGCTAACAATTTATATTCCTGCCATTGTGCGTGAAATACTACAAAGTAGGTATCTCCATATTTTGCTTCATTCTCTAGCATAGCCTCAGCTATTTCACGATGGGCCACGATCTGATCAAATCGGCCTTGTTTAATATTTTTACAGCGTATATTCATCAAGCCCAGACTCGCTCCAACGTCGCTTGGCTCAACAATTGGGCGCTGTTTTTCTGACTGCATGTGTCCAACTATTCGCTGTACACGCTTGTTTGCGTGCTGTTTTGGCGAGCCAGCTTGTACAGACAAGCCGAAACTAAGGTTAATTATGATTGCTAATAATGTTCGATACCATGTATAAACGTTCATCATTACCCCTTTTTTATTTTATAAACAGATCGCAATCTGATATCAAAATAACAATTGCAAATTCAGAAAGTCAATAATAGGCGTTGTGGTTTTATCACTTTTCTACTGCAGACTTGCATCAGCGCTATGTCTAGCGCGTAAATAAAACAGGAGCCACCAATTGGTAGCTCCTGTATAGGCAAAGTGCATTATTGTGAAATTATAATCCCTTACTTTTGCGAATCATGTTGATTGCAAAATTGAAGTCTGCCATAGATATTGCTCGGTTATGTTTTAGAGCGCTAAATCCAGCTTTTTGTATTAACGCATTTATATCTGCGATATTAAAGCCGCGCGTTAATATTGCAAGTCTTATTTTATCAATCCATGATAAAGCTAAGCTCGCAGCAGGTAGTTTCCCAAGATTTTCTTGCAGCAACATCATGCGAGATCGTCCGTTTGGATTAGGAATTAGAATATGACTTTCCATTCTTTCTGCACGGAGTATGGATTCTGGGAATGCATCCTTAAAGTTCGTAGCAGCAACAAAGGTAATATTTGTGTTTTGCTTGCTGGCTATTTCTTGTAATAAAGTGTTAAACAATGTTGCATTTGCTTCCGTTCGAGTAAATACAGCATCTCCCTCATCGAATAATATGAATTTTCTTGCCTTTTTCGCCTGCTCTCTCCAGTGTGCAAACAAGTCTGCAATTTTGCTCGTGCTATCTAAGTCGGCAGGAAGAACCGCTTCAAACTTTTGATCAGGGCTGATAATTTTGGCCAATTCTGCAACAATCGATGTTTTTCCTGTTCCTGGCGGACCGTAAAAAAGAAGGTGACCAGGAGTTTTTAGACAGTATTTTTTTATTTGTTCTGGAGTCGCGTTATAATACTGCGCGCCTTGTAAAATAAGTTCTCGATCTTCTCTGGAAATACTTCGTTTGATAAGCGCTTCATTGAGGCTTTTTAAATGATCTGGCAATGGTTGCTCTTTTCCATACAATCCTAACGTTCGTTTAAGAAACCGCATGCTGTTTTTGTACGCTTCTTTTATGCGGATGGATGTATTAGATGTAGGGTTTAACCGAACATACGCATATACGGCAGCCATAGTAGCTGCAGTTGCACCAGTGGCAATCAGTTTGCCTTTGTGTCTGATATACCATGGTGTTGGTTGATCTTCAGTTTTTTCAGCATCTGTCTTTTCTGTATCAGTCCACGTGAATTTTTTAGTAACAGTTTCATATGCTTTAGCGGTAGTAGCGCGTGTTGTACCCCATGCTTTTGATACATTTGTTTGAAGTTCCGAGAACATATTCGCTTGTAAATGAGCAGGGAGCGCAAGCGACCCGGCTGTTAAAAGTGTGATTAGTTTAAATAATTTCATAATAACCTCCATGGTTTTATTAATTAATACCGTTTTCCATTCTATAATCAGTTTATAATGGTTTTCTATTTGTGCAAAAGGCTCTATCGCTAGGCATAAAAATCGATGTTTTGGTGGGCCTGGTATAGGGCAATAGTAATCTTTTTTTAAATACAGGTAAGTTGTCGTATTGCACAATTGATAATGAATGCTAAATATCCATAAGGAATAGTCGCTTTCAAGATGTTGAAATTATTACTTTTCAATGATTTAGCAAAGTGATACGAATTTATTATTGATAAAATACTGCTTGATACAGATAAACAACCGGTTACTGTTTTTTTTATGTCAGGTCTTTTCATTATTTCATCGTATTGGCTATGTGATGGCGGTATTTCATATCCTAGGTTTGGACTGGGCCAATGTCTATATCCTAATTTAGCAGCTATAAGGGCTATGATTGTCATCGCGGTTTTTTTGGGATAAAAGATGTAGGCCATGCCAATATCTGCAACATCTTTTTTAGATTCGCCTAATCTTTCGTATTCATATAATAGATAAAAGCCGAATCCAGCTATCGCGCTTAGCCTTGCCCCGTTTGATATGTTTTTGCGTAGAGAATTGTTTGTAGAAAGGTTTAGCTCGTCAAGACTTTTACCTACGCTAGCCATTGTCTGCTCTAGGCTAGTGCAGTAACTGGTTCCTGTTTGCAGGGCAGTTATAAACAAAAGTATAGATAATAATTTTTTTCCCATAGATGTATGCATGATAACATCCCCATTCTATTTTTAATAAATCCTTATTTGCAGTGTATGTAAACAGTTTATATTAATTTTCTATTTGAACAACGGGGGTTGTTTTTGGGCGTAAAAATCGACATTTTATCTATATTGGTAGTAGAATGAATCTGTTGGTTACTCTATTTTCATATATAACGAGCCTGTATCTGTATGAATTCATTACGTGTTGTATCTCTTACTCCTCCGCGCATTTCTCCTGAGCATGTTAAGCAAAAAATTGTCTGCATTCGTGGGCATCGTGAGCGTCAATTTTTGATAGCCATGGATCAACGGGAAGACAAGTTGATTTTCCATAATTATGGCCAAGGTGGTGCGGGATGGACGTTTCTGTTTGGTTCGGTTGAGCGGTCAATTAAGCAATTTCAGCAAGCAATTGTGTCATCATCAGCGGTCGGCAAAGATCAACCAGTTGTTGTCATTGGTGCAGGATGTTATGGATTGCTCACTGCTATAACGTTAGCGCGCGCTGGACGCAATGTGCGTATTCTTGCGCGTGAAACGAGCGGTTTGCCGTCTGATAATGCTGCTGGATTTTTCTTCTCGCGAGTGCGTAAACGAGCGACGCCTGAAGAGCAAGAGCTTTTTGAATCGGTCGGAATGGAGTCATATGCACTATACCAGCAGATCATACAAGGGGTGCATCCGTTTATTAAACAGGGTCCCCAAATAGTACCAGCTTATTATGGGCTTGATATTGATCCCGGTTTTGCGCCTTATGTAGCGCATGGGCTTATGCAGAAACCCGAACAGGTTATTATCGATTTTGGTAATGGTACGCAGCATAGAGCTATGGAGTATCATACGGTATTTGTAAATCCATCTGAAATTATGGCTGAACTGCGCCGTTTGATTAGGGAACTAAACATACTGATTATAAGCGCATCGATAACCGATTTTAATGAAATTCCAGAACGTATCATTTTTAATTGTGCTGGATTAGGCGCGCGAGATTTAACGGATGACCAAACGGTAATTCCTGTGCAAGGGCATCTGATTACCTTAAAAGATCAACCGCCGACACAGGAATTGCAATACATGATTAATGTCAAAGTACTTACTACTGATTTAGATGGCCTGCCTCGCTATGAACTGATTTATTATGCTCCCAAAGATGAAGGCATTTTGGGTATTAGCTTTCTACGTGGCCGCAAGGCATACATGAATAATGATCATGAATTTGATCGCATTTTGCAGCGCTCTCAGCAGTATTTCAAGCATGCTGCCTAAAGGCAGCGTGCGCAGTCCGGCGTAGCCCCAAAAGGGTGTAGACGGATATGGATGGGCGCAGCCTTAGCCCTCTTCGTAGTCCTAAAAGAGCGTAGTAGGGTCCGGCAGCTTGCCCGACGAAGCCTTGTGCGAAGTAGGGTAGAACTATAAGCGTAGACGGATTAATTTTGTAGGTGTGCTTCTATAAACCAAAGATTTTTATCAAGCATTCGGGCAAGATCGATATACAGATCATTGGTTGCCATATCCTCAAGTTGTTCAGACTTTTTCATACCATTTCGTGATAGTTCACCTAAAATAGCAAAATTATGAGCAAGGTGCTCAAGATGTTTTTCTGCGGTTAATGTTCCTGTTGGATAGGGGCGTAGGCCGGTATTTTGTACGGTTGATTGAATAGTGCCAAGTGCGGTACCACCTAAGCTTGTTACCCGTTCGGCGACCACATCTACCTGCTCTTCAAGATCATGGGCCAGTTCGTCAAATAGTTTATGCAGAGCAATAAAGTTCATTCCTTTGACGTTCCAGTGCGCATGTTTGCACTGTGCGTAAAGATCGGCAGTGGATGCCAATGTATTATTGAGCAGTTCTATCAGCTCAATGCGCTCTCTTTCTGGAATACTTATGCGGGTTGTATGTAGGATCTGTTTCATGACTTTCTCCTTGTTTGTGAGAGTTCTGGTATAGATTGTAGGTACTATAACAAAGAAATGGTAATAATATCAACGTGAAAGCATAGTTGCTGATAGTGACAGGCAAGCGTTTTTATGGTTTGCTAGAAGCAAGGTTTTCAGATTGTATCAACTGGCGTTGTTTTTTTTATTGATAGAGGCGCGGCACTTGCTTAATGGTTCATTTAATTTATACTGATTGAATGTATTAATGTAGAATGATTAATTCAATTATAGGAGGTTCAATTATGAACTTAATGTCTAAAAAAGCATTGTTATCGATGCTTGCGTTTGCAGCTATGCAGACAAATGTTGCTTTTGGGATTAATGAGCAGGAGCAGGCACAGGTTAAGTTTTGGGAAGCTGCTGAAGGGATGTCGCAAGCAGAGCGGACAAAGGAGAGTTCTATAAGAGCTCGTTTTAACGTGATACAATCAACCAAGAATTTTGAAAACGCAAGATCTGCAGCAGCGAGTGCACTTTCTGAGTGTGATCGCCAAACCACAGCACTGCCAGAAAAAGTGGACGGTATGATAAATGCAGGTTACACATTCAGAAACACAGACAAACCTGCGCTTGTAGATTCTGGAAGAGAGCTAACGGGAACAGGTCCTGTAAGTGGCGATAGCCTTCAAGCAGGGTCATCTTCTTCTGCAGGTGCTGATGTTGCTGAGCGATCAGATTTAGAGAAGATAGAGAAAGGGCACGGTTTAAGCGACGAGTATTACACTTCTAGATTTGCTGGAGAAGTTACTTCAGGCGACACTCCTGAGATGGCTTTAGATACTACATCGTTTAATGATTTTGTAGAATCAGATTTTGGGCTTGGTTACAAAGATCGCGCAAAAAATCAATTAGCATCTATCTGGGCTACATTAGGTAACCACCGTAAGAAATCAGTAGCAGCAGTTGTTGCAGTAGCAGCAATTGGAGCGGTAATGGCTTCTGATGAGCTTCGTGAGCAAGTTGGAGTCACTGCAACTGTTCAAGCAGTACGTACGCGTCTAGCGCAGTCTGCAAAAATACAATCGGCTAAAGTTTTTGTAAAAGAACACCAAGATACTCTTAAAAAAGTAGCGCTTGGTACAGCAGCGGTTTTGGCAGCAGCTTTTGGTGGTAAAAAGGCTTGGCAGTATTTTGCTAAAAAGGCGTAATTAATTACGATCTTTTAAAGATAGTTATATACAATGACGTGGCGTAAAAACCACGTCATTTTTATTTTTAGGCAAACGACGCCACTTTTTTTGTGCCTAACTAGATTTGAGTAAATAAGAGGCGTGGTGTAAAGACTGCGCCTTTTCTATGGGGACGCAAATGCCGGTTTTTGTGCCTAGCCAGGGGGGCTGTTGCGATCCCCAACATTCCATTTATACTGGTGGTATGAATATTAAATTTATTTTTAATTCAATTATGAGGAGGTTCGATATGAACTCAATTTCTAAAAAAGCATTGTTATCAATGTTAATGTTGGCAACTGCAGGGGTTGTTAACTGTGCAGGAGAAAACTTTGCTCCAGCACCAATGTCTACGGCTG
Source organism: Candidatus Babeliales bacterium (assembly GCA_035944115.1). Classification (NCBI taxonomy): domain Bacteria; class Candidatus Babeliae; order Candidatus Babeliales; species Candidatus Babeliales bacterium. The sequence goes on along the minus strand of DASZBJ010000012.1, from coordinate 2,966 downwards.
TTAGATTCGTAGTAGGTAGCGAGCAACTTTCACCAGATATGGCAGCTGATGTTGAATGGACGAAAGCCTTAATGCCAGTTTCTTTAATGCCAGTTACTTTAACTCGTTTTGAACGTTTTAAAGCTGCTTGTGGTAACGCAGTAGAAGCAGTACGCGCAACTAGACCAGTACAATATGTAGAAGCAACAGTTACTAAGTACCCAAGAGCATCAAAAGTAGTTGCAGGGACTGCAGTAGTAGCAGCTGTATATGCGGCAGCAAATACTCAGCGTGGACAAAAAGTTCGTGCACAAATCGCAAACTCTCCAAAATATAAAGCAGTAGCAAATTTTGTACAAACTAATAAAAAAGCTTTAGTTGGTGCAGTGGTTGTGGCAGCAGCGGCAGTTGGTGGTAACAAATATGTATTACCAAGAATCACTCAGTGGCTTGCAGAAGCAGCTTGCTAATTAGCATTTTTGATTAAGCAAAATATAAAGACGTGGCGTAAAACCCACGTCTTTTTTTTGCGGTTTGCTCAATGTGGGCGCGATAGCGTAGCCTCATATATCCTGAGCGAGGGTGAGGGGTTAAATAGGGGGTTTGTGGTGATAAAATATAGATTCAGGTTGTCAAAAAATGTGATTTTGATGCAATGGTGATATTGAATAGTTTTGCTGTTGTGCCAGTTGTTATTATTGTCGGATGGGGTATACTTTTTATTAAATCTTAAATTTATTTTTTTTATTCTATTATGCAGGTGTTGCTTATGAATCAGATATTAAAAAAATTAATGGTGACGGCGCTTTTCATAATAAGCGCATTGTTTTCAGAAAATTCTTTATTTGGTGATGGGTTTGTAACTTCTCGTCTAAAAACAGAACAAGCATGGACGACAGGAGTTGCGCAAGAGACACGCTTGGCACAAGAACAAAGAGAAAAAGTAGCAGAGGAGACTTTTGCTGCAGAAGGTGCTCGTGTAAAAGCAGAGCAAGAATGGGCGACAGAAGAAAGAGCCCGCATTGCAGAGCGTAAAGCAGAAGAAGAACGAGCGAGAGTGCAAGTACTTGAAAGCCTTCAGGATTACCCTGCTGGAGATTCAGTGTCTTTTCATGAAGATGGGACGCAATGGGGAGATCAACTGCAAGAGTTGCTTGCGCGTAAAACTGCACAAGAACAAGAACAAAGAGAAAAAGTGGCAGGGGAGACTTTTGCTGCAGAAGGAGCTCGTTTAAAAGCAGAACAAGAATGGGCAACAGAAGAAAGAGCCCGCATTGCGCAAGCGCGACACACACGTATACAAGAAGCTCGATTGGGAAGCTCTGAGTATGTAGAATCAGCAATGGTTGCTCCAGAAGCCGTTCAGCCTGTAGCGCCAGATATATCGCCAACGATATTACAAGAATCGCCAGCAGTTGATTCTTTTGTAAAAACAGAACGAACAGCGGCGAGCAATGCTAATAAACAAGCAGCAATAACACGTCAGCAGGCTCAAGCAGCAACTCAAGAGCGTACTGCATTAGAGAATGTTGGCAAGTTAGCAGACGCTTATGTAGAGCTAGTGGACTCTGAAAAGAAATTAGCACAAGATGAAAGTGATTTAACAGCTCAATTGAAACGGAATGAAGTGCTTCTTGGGCATGCAAAATCTGGTGTTAAAGTAGAGCAATTAAAAGTAGAACGTAAAGACGATGATCTCTTATGGGATGCTGTGGTAGAGGGCGATCAACAATTAACAGATGATCAAATAACAGCAGATCGTAGATTCGCGTTGTATGAGCAAGAAGCGAAGAGTGCTGCGGAGTTTGAAGAATTTGTTGCGGCACGTAAAGCTGCACATGAGCAAGAAGCGGCGATGAGGCAACAGCAAATATATAGAAAGCGAACTGAAAATGATCTTGCGGTAGTTGATGTTGCAGGGGAAAAATATTTGGCAGATATAGCGCAAGCGCGACACTCACGTATACAAGAGGCGCGATTGGGAAGCTCTGAGTATGTAGAACCTGTAATGGTTGCTCCAGAAGCACCAAAGCTAGAAGCGCCAGATCTATCGCCAACGATGTTGCAAGAATTGCCAGCAGTTGACTCTCTTATAAAAACAGAACGAATAGCGGCGAGCAATGCGAATAAACAAGCGGTAATAACGCGTCAACAGGCTCAAGCAGCAACTCAAGAGCGTACTGCATTAGAGAATGTTGGCAAGTTAGCAGACGCTTATGTAGAGCTAGTGAACTCTGAAAAGAATTTGGCACAAGATGAAAGTGATTTAACGGCTCAATTGAAACGAGATGAAGTGCTGCTTGGACATGCAAAATCTGGTGTTAAAGTAGAGCAATTAAAAGTAGAACGTAAAGGCGATGATCTCTTATGGGATGCTGTGGTAGAGGGCGATCAACAATTGACAGATGATCAAATAGCAGCAGATCGTAGACGAGCACTCTATGCGCGAGATGCAGAACTAGCAGCGGAGTTTGAAGAATTTGTTGCCGCACGTAAAGCTAGGCAGGAGCAAGTCGCAATTTTAGATGCACGTAAAGTGCAAGAGAAATCATTATCCGAGTTTGAATTAGCAGCTCAATTGGCAGAAATGCAAGCTGATCAAGATGATAGACAAGCGCTTGCCCGTAAAGCTGCACATGAGCAAGAAGCGGCGATGAGGCAACAGCAAATATATAGAAAACGAACTGAAAGTGATTCTACAGTAGTTGATGCTGCTGGAGAAAAATATTTGGCAGATATAACGCAAGCGCGACACACACGTATACAAGAGGCTCGATTGGGAAGCCCTGAGTATGTAGAACCTGTAATGGTGGCTCCAGAGGCACCAAAGCTAGAAGCGTCAGATATATCGCCAACGATATTACAAGAATCGCCAGCAGTTGATTCTCTTATAAAAGTAGAGAGAGCTGAAGCTGCCAAAGCAAATAAACAAGGGATAGTAGCGCGTCAGCAGGCTCAGGCACAGGAAGCAAAGCGTGCAGTGGACC
>DASZBJ010000011.1 GCA_035944115.1 Candidatus Babeliales bacterium | reverse complement strand
ATTAAAATTTTGCTCCAAGCCACTTCGTTGATATACTCTTTTTTCATGATAGTGCCGATTTTTTGAAGATGTTCAGTCTAAAACTTTCGGTGCTATCATACCTCAAAAAATCATATCTTTAAAAACTCAACAGAACCTAATTTAAATCTGGCAATTTGCACGTTTAATCTCTTTACAACTATTCTTGCGAAGGTGCATTTCGTCCCTCTAAAATGTACGAATCGTTTTTTTTAAAGATAATTATTTCTGCCGGTCGCAATTTAACAAGCGCTTCCCATTGATCAAGGATTGAAAGGAATTCCTGTTGAGACATTTTTATATATGGTTCAAAATCATCATCATACTGGCATGCAAGTAACACGTCATTACCTTCTTTCTCAAGCATAATATAATTACCTCCTGTTTCTATCTCGTGAGGATTGTTTATGAATTCTCTATATGAAGATGTCTCATACCAACTAACATCATCAGTAAGAAATCCTGCTAAAATCCAAAAGTTATCTTTACTTTGTTCGGCAGGAAAATAAGAACCATCACTTAACTTAAGTCTTGCAATTTTCATCTGCAATCTATTCAACCCCTTAAAATCGGATATGCTGTCACCAGTTCGCCTGTTTTTTCAAAAACAGTCTTAATTTTAATGCCATCACTGGTCAAGCCAATGTATGCCCAACGGTTACCATCTAATATAGGCATCTCACTTGGATTCAATAAAGACTCCTGGATTTTTTTCATCACTTTTGAGCGTGACCATGAAGAAGGAAACAATGTTTTACCACGCTTTGTCTGTCCTAAACAATCAAGTGTTCCCTTTACAACGCCCGTCACCTTATCAACAATAGGATTCTTGATAAGGTGACTCATTTTATTCCCTAAATCATGGTGAAAACCCTGTATTATAGTATCAACTATTCCAGTTTTTTTCATCTTCTCTGTAATTTCAACACCAAAAATATGTTTGAGTGCTCTTGCCGTAATTTTAACATTTTTAAAACCCATTACACCGGTATACTCCTTACCAATTTTTAATGCGTCTTTAAAGTGTAAGAACAATACCAATATTTCCTTTTCTTTATAGAGCATATAACTAACTTTACGAGCCAGGTAGGTTGACGGAACTTTTGTAATTTGACCAGCAACACCACCAACCGCCTGCCCTACTACCTTCACTGTATCCGCTGCTTGCTTAAATAATTGAGTAGTTGTAGCAGCGCCTTCTGCAACGATAATTTCAGCAACCCCTGCAATCGCTGGCACCTCTCCAGTACGTTCGATTGCTTGTATAACAGGAATAAGTTGCTTGTGTGTTGTTGTATAGAATGTATACAGAGCGCCTAAACATTTTTTAGTGAGAAAGGCATCCACTACCATTGCAGTCCCTTCACGCGCAACAGTTTGCAAAGGTACTTTTTGTATTTTATCTGCAAGAGCAGTTGCAACCGCTCCTATATTTTTAGCAGCTTGCGTAAAATATTTCTCCGCAGCCCCTTTATCAGTCTCACATGCAACGAGCACATCACATAATTCATAAAGCACTCTCCCTGCATGCCACATACCATTTTTTACGAGATGTCCAGTATTGCTCGCCATATTAAATATGGTACCAAAGGGATCTTGTGCCGCGTCATAAACTTTATATGTACCGTCACATAGTCCTTGCGCTACGCCGATTGAACAATCTAAAAAACTCCAACAACAATCGATCAGTATTAATGCTTGTTTAACATGCCCAGCATGATTATATTCTGCTGAAACTGACGCCACATCGACAACCGTATCAGTAAAAAAAATTACTGATGGGTCTTGCAAATGTTCATACTTAGAGCTAATTGCTGCAGCTTGATCCACAATCATAATTATTTCTTGATGGAAACATTGTTGAATAAGTGATCCCTCGCATTGTCTAAAAACATCGGGATTCAGATTGTGACCTTGTAAAAAACTATCGAGCTGTGGCGATACATTATACGTTTTTGTACTCAAACAATAACTGTTTTTTTCTGCCTTTATGATCGCTTCACTGCGCAGAATAAAACGCTCTTCTTGCAGATCATCATCCCATCTTCCGCATGTAACTTCAAAATCATATTCCTCTGCACATTCATGCATATATTCTGCATAATACCGTAAACGTTCTTGCATTGGTGCATGCAATAATTGTCTCGCTTCATCTCTACGAGCTTCCTCTTCTTGTTCTCGTTTTTTACGATCTGCTCGTTCATCCTCAGCTTGCTCATACAGTGACTGTACAACATCAGGAAATGTTTCATAAAAGAAACCAGGAAATTTTTTCCACCATCTTTTTTTAGCGTAATTGTCATCGCACACAGATTTGTGCAACTGCTCTATAAATGGTTCATAGTGAGAAAATGTTTTTATATATGAGCGAAAGCCCTCAAACTGATAGAGATGATATTCTGATAAAATCGCTTCTTGATCTACTTGCGAAAGTAGCGCGTTATCATCATGATCTTGATTACCTCTTTTAATAATTTGTAGGGCATCATTTTGAAAATCTTTTTCTTTCCATTCGTTATACTGATTAACAAATTCCTTCTCTACTCTGGTGTTTGTGATGAATCCTTGTATTTTTTTTAGTAAAAACCATCCTAATCCCACGACGTCAATACCAACACTGAAATTGCCAAAGACGGCTTTCAATATCCCGTTCTGTATATGTATCCCGTCATCTTTTTCTGGTGATGGATTTGATAAAAAAGAGTGTACGCTGTTTTTGAGATCAAGATTTTCTGTAGTTGGAGGAATATGTAGTGAAGGTGCCGACGATACTTTACCATCTGGTGATGCTTGTAAATATGTTTGACGAGCAACTGTTTCTGTTACAACACACGCCAACACACAATAAGGAGATGCTATTTTCCCTTCTGCGTAATATTGCTTTTCTATATATACGCAATACAGATCAATGGTAACCGTTTGCTGCATAACCTCTTGCGATGTCAGGCCAAAACAACGGGTGAATGAAAGGAAAAACATAAGGAAATAAGAACTGAATTTCATCATTACTTGCTCTCTCTTTTTTGCTATTTTATATGTTCATTGCATGCTTCATCATGGAATATATAAAAAAAATTGCAGTATTTCTACTGCAATAAATCTTGGATGCACCACGAAGGGTGCTTTAAAAAAGTGATAATGAACTTGTTTAAATATTTCTTTATTAACCTGGATCGCCACGCACGCCAATGGCGGCTCGCGAAGACGATCGTAAAGCTTCTGTCTTCGGTTAACTTTCATAGCGGGCGAGAATTTTCGTATCAGCCCTCAGACAATATTCTGAATCTGCTCACGAGATTTTTCTAGTTCCACTTTAATGTTAATCGCATGTGATGCAATGGTTGCATCAGAGCATTTTGCAGCGATCGTGTTTATTTCACGCCCCATTTCTTGTAGGGTAAAATCTAACCGTTTTCCGACTTCAATCTGGGAGGAGGTGAGCTGTGTGATGAAGTTTTTTAAATGAGTTTTAAAACGAACGATTTCTTCATTAATATCCATTTTATCAAGTAGGGCGTATGCTGCTTGTTTTTGGATGTCGGCTTGCATCGATTCATTCTCTATTGTTTGTTGTACGGCGGTTTGGACTTTTTCTTTTTGTGTTTTCATTAATTCGCCGGACGTGATTTCGATGCGCGCAAGTTCTTGTTCCATGATGGAGATACGGCTTTCTACGTCTTTTTTGAGTGCCATACCTTCTTTTTCTTCTGCTGCAATCAGTTCTTGAATGAGCTCGGTGATGTTGCTCATGATAGTTTGTTTTGTTGTTTCATCAATCGATTGTTCTTCGGTCGCAAATACATTTGGAAGTTGCAGCAAATCAGAAAGAGAAAGATCTCCAGAGATTGGGTAGTTCTGTTTAATTTGTTCAATTGCTTTTAGGTAGTCTTTGATGATCGGTAAAGATGGCTCAACCGCAGCTTTAAAAAACGCTTGGTTGCTTGCGTAAATAGTAATATAGATGTGCCCACGCAGGAGATGGCTTTTCAATAATTTTGTGATATCAGTTTCTAAGTTATTCAGTTGATACGGCAGTTTACAGCTTACTTCAAAATAACGTGAATTAAGTGATTTAATACTTATCGACAATGTTGTTTTATTATTATCGGCAACTACAAGTGGAAACACTCGTGAACTGAAGCCGGTCATACTGCGTATCATAGTATCCTTTTTATTCTAAATTAGTATAAACATTTTGAACATCTTCATGATCATCAAGTTCAGTTAAAAAATCGTATACTTTTTGTGCTTGTTCTTCAGGAAGCGAGATCGTTGATTTTGCTATCCATTCAAGTTCAGCTTCTTCAACTTTAAGCCCTGCACTTATTACCGCCTGACGCACTTTGTCTACTGATTTTGAATCACATTGTATAGAAAAAAGTTGTTCATCTTTGCTGATATCTTCAATGGGATAATCGAGTAGTTTTTCAAGCAATTCATCTTCGGTCATATTGGATCCTGTTGCGCGAATGACACCGCGTTGTTCAAACATCCAGTTTACTGATCCAGATTCACCGAGTGATCCACCATGGCGAGAAAACAAGCGACGCATATCAGCAGCAATACGATTTTTGTTATCAAAAAGGGTGTCTACCATAACGGCAATACCATGAGGAGCATATCCTTCATAGGTATGCGATTCATATTGAGCACCAGGGAGTTCGCCCGTTCCTTTTTTAATAGCCCGCATAGTATTTTCAAGCGGCATATTAATTTCTCGTGCTTTTTCCATTAGGAGTCGCAGTCGTGCATTTCCTGCCGGATCGCCACCACCTTCGCGCGCGCAAACGGTAATTTCTTTGGTAAGTTTGGTAAACGCTTTACCGCGTTTTGAATCTTCTTTTGCTTTTTTATGCTTTATATTTGCCCATTTTGAATGACCAGCCATGCTGATTACCTCGTAGATACTGAAATAATTGATTATTGCTATTTAATACTATCTTAGTATGGGTAGGATATCATCCTTACACAGCTCTGTCGATACATCGTGTGGTGTAATTAATCAGATTTGTTTTGTCTTTATAAGAAGCTGTCTTGTCCCAAAAACTGTTTTTTGAAAAAAGGCAGCTTTTTGTGAGGAATCTGTCTGCCGCGGGATGTTTTCTCTAAATATCCCATACGTAAAAGATATGGTTCGTATACCGCTTCGATAGTGTCTTTATCTTCACCAACGATTGATGCAATAGTTTCTAGTCCCACCGGGCCACCATTAAAATGTTCAAGAATGGTGCGTATAATCATGGTATCAACAAGTGTTAAACCGTTTTGATCGAGTCCTAAAAAAGCGAGGGCTTGTTCAACAATCTCTTGCGTGGCGATGTTATTATTGTGGACTTGTGCAAAATCTCGCACTCGACGGGTAATTTTTTTTGCAATACGCGGCGTTCCGCGTGCACATTGTCCAATACGTAATGCTGATGAGTGATCAAGGGTCATAGTAAGATGAACAGCGTTTTGTAATACTATTTTTGCAAGTTCTTCGTCTGTATAAAAATCTAATCGTTCAGTAATACCAAATCGTGATCGCAGAGGTGCGGATATCATACCACTTTTTGTCGTAGCCCCAACGAGAGTAAAGGGATTTATCGGGAGATTGACTGATTTTGCACCAGCCCCTTGTCCAATGATGATATCAACGCGGAAATGTTCCATTGCGCTATACAGCACCTCTTCTACGGTAGTGCTCATGCGGTGGATTTCATCAATAAATAAAATATCACGTGGCTCTAGGCTAGAAAGAATTGCCACTAAATCACCGGTGCGTTCCATCATAGGCCCACTGCACAATTTAATATCAACGCCCATAATATGTGCCATGATTTGCGCAAGAGTAGTTTTTCCAAGCCCCGGGGGTCCAAAGAGCAGCAAATGATCAAGCGCTTCGTTACGCATTTTTGCTGCCTGCGTATAAACCGTTAATTTTTTTTTAAGTTCTTCTTGGCCAAGGTATTCATCAAATGAAGTGGGAGTAAATTCATATGTTTGCTCGACGGTAGGTTCATTGAGTTTGAGAATATCAATAAGGCCTGACATTTCTTCCATAGGGATCTTTATGGTAATTATATTTTTGTTTCTAAGCATTGCTTATTTTTTTTTGTTTGAAAAGGGAAATGTAGCCAAAAGATAAAAGATGCGCGTGCGGCCACATGTTTGCGGCAGGTTGATCCTGTTTGTTGATTGTCATCATCCTAATTAATTATAATTAATGCAATATGTATAATCTATTGAAAAAAGGGGTAATTGATGAAAAGGAGCATGACGCGTATTGTAGGGCTTTTTTTAGCAATGATAATGGTTCCAAATCCATTTTATGCAGCAGAGGAACCAGGAGAAGAAGAAGTCAAAGAGCAACGGGGCGTATTTGAAGAGGAGCAACGTGAGGCAGGGCTTAGGGCTGAACAAACAGAGCGCGATGCACGGATTGCTCAGGAGTTAGCAGCGCAGGAACGTGAGGAGATGGAACAAGCTGCAATAGCTCGTATACGGGCCATGCAGGCAGAGGATAAGAAAGAGTTGGACGAGCTGCTCAGAAGACAATCCACAAAACCAGTTAGCCAAGACACAGTTCAAGAATTATCACGTCTTAGTCGGAGAGGTGGTCAAGCGCAACGGACTGCACTTGGTCATGGATCGATGCGTCAAATGATTGGAGCTTTTGATTCTGTATGGTCTGATCGCAGACTAATGAGAGACGTTGGCAATACAGTAGCGTCTTTAGCCGTTTCAGTAGATGGTCGGTATTTGGTTGTAGGTACGAGTGATGGTGCAATTGAGATTTGGGATACGCATGTGTGGGGGCAGCCAATGAAAGTTATAGACTCGGCTCAACAAGAGTCTATTGATTATATTACTTTCTCTGCAGATGGCCGCTATTGTGCCTGTGGATCTCGTTTGGGTAAAATTACTGTCTTTACGGTGACTGATTGGAAGATGGTGCTAATAGTTTTAAATAGGGATGTGGTTATAGGGAGATCACAAGGTGATTTTCTTAGTGCGCTCACCTTTACAGCCGATAGTCGTTATTTGCTGAGCGGATTATCAAATAGGACAATAGACCTCTTCTGAAACCATAAAATTTATGGCATACTCATGATCTGTTTATATAAAAAAAGGTTATGAGAACATGAAATATGAAAAATTAAAATCATCATCAGAGGCACAATTTCGCAGAGTAACTGGGGTCAAGCGC
>DASZBJ010000010.1 GCA_035944115.1 Candidatus Babeliales bacterium | reverse complement strand
TTTTCCAAAGGTCGCATTGTTCATGTCTCAAAACCAAAACAAGGCTCGGTTCATGACTTTGAGCTCCACAAAACAGAACCCCCTATCCCTAAGAATACAAGGGCTTTTGTAAATTCAGGGTATCAAGGGTTGGATAAACTTCATCATGAAATTGAATTGCCTTATAAGGCAACAAAAACGAAACCTCTTGACGCAGAGGAAAAAGAATACAACAAGGCTCTATCTCGCATTCGTGTTAAAGTCGAAAATATCATAAGAGACATCAAAACATTCAGGATTCTCTCAGATCGTTATCATAATAAACGGAAATGGTACAACGTAAAGTTCAATATTATTGCAGGAATTGTTAATCTGAAAAATGATTTTGAATCAGTCTAGAGTATCGGGGTTGGGGGAAAGCTCGAATCCTTTAACCAACGTCCCAAATCCTTATTTACGCAACAGCTCTAATATATCTTTCAATTTGGAATTTTATAATGAGATCAAGAAATATATTATGTTCTTATATGTGTCAATAAAAAGATTCAATTATGGGATTTTCTTAAATAACAGATCATATAGCCAAAATCATATAATTTGAGTATAATTGTAGCAATAAGAACAATAAGAGGTATTGCTATGACATATTCACGTGATTTTCGAGAAAAAGCTTTGTTCATTAAAGAGAAAGAATCCCTTAGTTTAGCAAAGATCGCCAAGAGATTTGATGTTGGTATCGCAAGTGTTGTGCGGTGGTCAAAGGATATTGAATCAAAAAAGACTCGCAATAAGCCAGCAACAAAAATCGACATGGAGGCTTTGAAGAAAGATGTTGAAGCCTACCCTGATGCCTATCAGTATGAGCGCGCAAAACGCTTGAATGTAAGTCGGGCGGGCGTTGCTCATGCCTTAAAACGTTTGGGAGTAAGCTATAAAAAAAACCCTCAATCATCCCCGAGCGAATTTAGAAAAACGATCTGCATTCTGCCAAACCCTAGCAGATTTTGAAAAGCAAGGACGTCCACCTGTTTTCATTGATGAGAGTGGGTTCGCGCATGACATGCCTCGTACTCATGGTTATGCAAAGAAAGGCTCACGTTGTTTTGGGACGCATGATTGGGGCGCAAAGGGAAGAACCAATGCTATTGGCGCATTGCTTGGGGGAATTTTGCTGACCGTGAGTTTATTTGAAACGACGATCAATACAGTTATTTTCAACCAGTGGGTTTTACAAGATTTGATCCCTAAGCTTCCTCCTAGAAGCGTTGTTGTGCTTGACAATGCGACCTTTCACAAAGGAGTAGAAATGATCAGTGCTCTTGAGTTTCTTGGACACACAGTCCTTTATTTGCCCCCGTATTCACCAGACTTAAATCCTATTGAGAAAAAATGGGCCCAAGCCAAGTCGCGTCGTCGTAAATTACAATGCGCTGTTGAATCCCTTTTTGAGGAACAAGATTTGTGATCACTTTATATAAGATCAGCTATACAAAATAGGGGACATGCCAATAAAAATCCAATAGCTTTGCAGCCCAAGAACAATAGTTAAGATATAGTAAAAAGCTACTTTAGAACGAAAGATCGGTTTATATTCCCTTAAAGATAAAGATATTTCAGGGTTTTTTACTCCTTTAGGTA